>CAUVPL010000061.1:0-4157 GCA_963553685.1 uncultured Candidatus Saccharibacteria bacterium | reverse complement strand
CTTTTTTGATCTGGCCGTCAACCACCCGCACATACAAAATCACCCCGCGGTAATCATCATAATAACTATCGAAAATCAGCGCCCGAGTTGGGAGATCAGCCAACGCAATATCAGGATGTTCGACCGCCAGTGGCGAAGTCGGTGCTGGGATTCGCTCAACAATCGCCGTCAAAACCTGATCAACATTCTGCCCCGTTTTGGCGGAAATGTGAATAATCTCGCTTTCATCACAGCCCAACAGATTGATCACTTGCTTGGACACGCGTGGCACATCGGCAGCTGGTAAATCAACTTTGTTCAGTACTGGAATAATCGTCAAATCCTGCTCCATCGCCAGGTAGACATTCGCCAGCGTCTGCGCCTGGATACCTTGGCTGGCATCAACCACCAACACTGCCCCCTCGCAAGCCTGCAAACTACGCGACACCTCATAGCTAAAATCAACGTGGCCGGGCGTGTCGATGAGGTTGAGATCGATGTCTTTATACTTCATCCGCACCGGCGCCAACTTAATAGTAATTCCCTTTTCACGCTCCAAATCCATACTGTCCAGCAGCTGCGACTTCATCTCGCGCTTCTCCACTGTCCCAGTCATCTCCATCATTCGGTCAGCTAGCGTCGACTTGCCGTGATCGATGTGAGCGATGATACAAAAATTACGAATAGCTTCCATCAGCGTCGTTTCCCATCCAGGCGTACAAACAAGAATTTATTCACTTGCTTGATAATCGGCTCAACTTCTGGCAATTTGAGCATCCGCGACATTACCCCGTAGGCCAGGAAACTAACACCAGCGATAATCATGAACTTTGGAAAGGCCGAGAAGAAACTGCTGTCACTTTCACGAAATGGCAGCACCTGAAGCATCAAATAACAAACAATTCCTGCTACCGTTGACGCCATAATCATACGCAAAATCGCCACCACAAATGAAGTATCAAACAAGTGTGGAATTCGTTTTTCCAACACAACAAATAAAATCACCACCTCAATAACAGCCACGGTTGACTGTGCCCAGGCAAGTCCATAGGCACCCATTTTCAACACCATCGACAGGACAATTGCCAGGACCACGTTCAAACCGATAGCCGCAAAAGAAATATTCAGCGGTGTTTTTGTGTCTTGCTGTGCGTAGAATGCTCGAGCTGCCATGTGGTAGATGGTACGGAACAAAATCGCTACGACCAAACATCCCAAAATACCCGCCATCATCGGGTCTCCGGTGTTGCGGATAAAGTGGACAACATACCCTCGGGTGAAGAACGTTATGACGGAAACCGGAAGAGCCATCCAAATAATCACCCGCAGTAATTGACGCAGGTCTTTCTGGAACAAGTCTTGACGATTATTTCCCAAGTGCTCAGTCAACTGCGGAAAGGCTGCGTTAGAAACCGCCACACCAATGAGGTTGATCGGCATCATGTGTAGCGTTAGGGCCTGCTGGTAGGCGCGAATAACACCATCACCCAGTCGAGAAGCCAAATTCACTTCCACCAAGCTAACGGCATAGTCCATACCCTGGTCAACTGAACGCGCTGGCAACAAACTCAGTACTTTGCGAAAACCACGATTGCGCCAGTGCAGCTTGAACTCATAGTCAAAGCCCAAACCAACCAAGCCGACAGCACTAACGATGAGCTGCATCACCGAACCGAGCACCACACCCAGCGCTACGCCCATGATGCCGCCCTCAAAGATCTGCCAACCAAAGATATTGATACCATTCGTAAACCAAACAGTGCCGATGATGATACCAATGTTATAAATCATCGGCGCGAGGGCATAAAAGGTGAAACGTCCCACCGCCTGCTGGATGCTAGCGATGACGGCAGCAATCGCAAAGATAAATGGGTTGACAGCAATCACCCGCATCATACTGACAGCCAAAGCATGACCTGATTCGCTCATCCCCGGCGCGATGAAATATCGCATCAATGGATCAGCAAAAATGATGATGAGCACACTAGCAGCCAGGGTAGTCAGCGCCATGAAATTGATCATACTGGAGCTAATCTGCCAGGCCGACTGTTTATTGCCTTTTGTCCAGCGTTCATTAAACACCGGGATAAAGGTCACGCTCAGTGCGCCAGACACCAAAATAGCAAACATAAAATCCGGCACCATGAACGCTGCGGTGTACGCATCAAGGCCAACGACATAGCCCGCCAGCCCCGCTTCCTTGTTGGGCATATAGGCAGCATTCAGCAAGCGGTCTCGCCAAAATCCCAGAAGACTGCTCAGCAGCATGGATCCTGCCAATAGACTGGCTGCCAATTTCACGGTTAGCCGCTGATTCACTTTGGTGACTGCTTGCCGAACTCGCCCCATAATCGATTATGCGTGAAGCTTTGCTTCCTTCGGCAACTTAGTACCCTTGAGTATGTCTGACACTGCTTCTTCTTCCAACGTTTCGTCCTTGAGCAGTGCAGCTGCCAGTTTATCCAGATGTGAACGATTGGCCTTCAGAACTGTCATGGCCCGTGTCTTCGCTTCATTGATCAGTGCTGCTACTTCTTGGTCTATCTGCTTCGCTGTTTCGTCTGAGTACGGCCGTTCTCGCGTCATCTTGTCAAACATCAATCCACCATTATCTTCATGGAAGACTTGGTCGCGCAACGCCTTACCCATGCCTTGCTCAATCACCATATCACGAGCAATCTGGGTCGCATTACGCAGGTCAGAGCCCGCTCCAGTGGTAATACCATCATCACCATACAAAATCTGCTCAGCCACTCGTCCACCCATGGCCCGTGCCAAAATGTCTTTAAATTCATAGACATTAGTGTAGCTCTTGTCCTCCGGCGGCAAGAACCACGTCACACCACCAGTACCACCGCGTGGAATGATGGTGACTTTATGAACTGGGTCAGAATCCGGCAACACGTGACCGACAATGGCGTGACCAGCTTCGTGGTACGCAGTCAATTCCTTCTCCTTGTCGCTCATGACTTTCGCCTTGCGCTCTGGACCAATTGCCACTCTTTCAAACGCTTCGGTCAATTCCTCGTTAGTAATCTTTTTCTTGTTGCGTCGTGCAGCAATGATGGCAGACTCATTGGCAATGTTTGCCAAATCAGCACCGCTTGAACCAGCAGTCTTTGCCGCCAACGCGTCCAAATTAACGGTGTCGTCGGTTGGCTTATTCTTAAAGTGAACCTTCAAAATAGCTTCGCGGTCTTTGCGTTCTGGTAGCATAATATTAACTCGCCGGTCAAACCGACCAGGGCGCAGCAACGCTGGATCCAACACATCTGCTCGGTTAGTAGCCGCCAGGACGATCACATTCGTATCGCCGTCAAAGCCGTCCATTTCCACCAAAATCTGGTTCAAGGTCTGTTCGCGCTCATCGTGTCCGCCGCCCATACCAGAACCACGTTTACGGCCCACCGCGTCAATCTCGTCGATGAAAATGATGCACGGCGCATTTTTCTTAGCCTTAGTGAACAGGTCACGGACTCGTGACGCACCAACTCCAACAAACATCTCCACAAACTCCGAACCAGAGATCGAGAAGAATGGCACACCTGCTTCACCAGCAACAGCTCGCGCCAGCATGGTTTTACCAGTACCTGGATGACCAACCAACAACACGCCTCGCGGAATTTTAGCGCCGAGCTCGCGGTATTTCTTTGGATTTTTCAGGAAATCAACCACTTCTTGCAAGTCTTGCTTGGCGTTATCATTACCGGCAATGTCGTCAAAGTTAACCTTTTCTTTATCCTCACCATAGAGCCGTGCTTTTGATTTACCAAAGCCCATGGCCTGGTTGTTCTGCCCCTGGCTCTGTCGCATCATGAACACAAAGAAACCGATGATCAAAATAACTGGCACAAAGGTGATAGCAACGTTCCACATTACTTCACCAGTGCGCGACTGAGGCACAACCTTCACTTCAACCGGCGCGTCTTTCTTGAGGCCTTGTTCGTAAATACTACTGTTTTCTTTGATGGATTTTTCTGTTGGCTTATCTTGGTCCTTGACCGTCACCGTCAGGTCATTACCCTGGACTTGGATGAGTTTAATGTCACCCTTGTTCGCTCGGCTGACCACATCGCTCAAAGCCACTTCCTTCAAATTAGCGTGCTGCGCAGTTGACGCATACACTGCCAAACCAATCAATACAACAATTGCCCAAAAAAGGCCCAGTCGCATAAACT
>CAUVPL010000060.1:0-4289 GCA_963553685.1 uncultured Candidatus Saccharibacteria bacterium | reverse complement strand
AGTACTCTAAAACAGTTGCTCACCAAACTTAGCGATTATAGCCATCACGGCAAGGACTACCAAGACCGCTGCAAACAACGTGTCATACCCGCGGTTAACGAGCTTGCTCAACGCTTTGTTGGGTATATTTTTGACCAAAACATTATACCGCGTCATACCAAAGAAGATTAAAATCATGCCAAGATCTAGGGCTAAGCACCACGGACACAGTGCGCCAATCACCAAATAGCTCATGCCAAACATCCAGAAAGCAAAGAGTAGCCCCGCAATTACGCCACCTTGCGCGCATTGCATAAACCATTTCGGAAACTTTGTCCCTGCTAACAAAGCAACCGCTATAGTGGTCATCACTGGCAAAGTTGCTAGGCCAATAAAGCTGTTCGGAAAGCCCAAAATCGCCGCCGACCAATGATTGGCAACTGCCGAGCAGCTCAGTGCTGAGCTTAAGTCACAACTAAGAACCGCCTCTGAGTTTTTGGCCAATACTAAAGATTCGATTGACAAAGCCAGTGACGCCAATAACCCTAATGCACTTCCAGTCAGTAACGCCAGTGCCGACAGATGTCGCCGCTTTAAATCCTCATGAAATAACCAATCTCGCACTTTCTTAAACATAAAAACTTACCTCGCTAATTGTCGGTAGCGGAGTTCCCCGCCACATATTTTGTAATTGGCCACCGTCACTTAACGCAATAATTGTTGGATATTCCACAATGTCATATGTCCTACAAAAATCACTGCCAGCCGCCGAGTCCGGATTGACTTCCTCCAAATCATGCCCTGTCTGATTTTTGAAATCCCTGAGATAATCAAACACTGTACGAGCGTGGTCGCTCTCCGTTTTGTACACAACAACAACGCGCATTGTTAATCCCTTTTCTCTCGTTGCTGAGCTAAAATTTTCTCAAATTCGTCCAATGTCTTGAAATCATAATACACGCTGGCAAATCGGACATATGCCACCTCATTACGATCAGCCAAGGCGTCCAAAACCGCATCACCAATCTGCTTTGATGGCACTTCAGATTCTCCCAGTGCATACAAAGCGTCTTCAACGGCGCTGACAATTTGCTCAACCTCTTCTTCTGACTTGAAAAACTTACCAACTGACTGGTGTACCGCTGAAGATAGTTTAAACCGGTCAAACAATTCACGGCGTCCGCTCTTTTTGAGCACTGCTAAGTTTGGTTTTTCAATCCGCTCGTATGTCGTAAATCTCCTACCATCAGCTGTTTCTCTGCGGCGGCGAATCGCCATACCGCCAGCAACTTCACGCGACTCAAGCACCCGACTGTCACCAATATTTACTGCTCCCATAGACTACTCCCTATTCTTCTTGCGACGGCGTAGAAATGCTGGGGTGTCGTCTTCGTCGTCATCCTCATTTTCTGGTGGATTATCCCAAATATTCGTATCATCCTCAGCAGCAAAATGCTCAGCAGCTTCTTTATGCTCTAATTCCATATCGATATTTTGCACCATTTCTTCATCCAAATTGTTAGAATTGGTCTCGACTGGGTTTACATCAAGCGTTACATCCCTGTCGTGGAAGGTCTCGCTGTCAAATCCTGTAGCAATCACCGTGATCACCAAATCATCTTCCATTTCTGGCTTCAACGTCGCACCAAAGATGATGTTTGCATTTGGCGACACCGCGCTCGTGATGATTTCAGCCGCTTCCTGGATCTCTGCCATGCTCATGTCGTAGCCACCAGTAACGTTGAACAATACACCCTTAGCGCCATCAATTGATACTTCAATCAACGGCGACTCAATTGCCTGCTGGGCCGCCTGAGCTGCTCGATTCTCACCGCTCGCCCGACCAATGCCCATCAAGGCCGAGCCAGCATTGCTCATGATAGCCTTCACGTCAGCAAAGTCCAGGTTAATCAACCCGTGTTCAGTGATCAATTCAGAGATACCTTGCACACCCTGACGCAATACATCGTCAGCAATTTTAAAGGTTTCCAGTAGCGGAGTGCGTCGATCAATTGTCTGTAGCAAGCGATCATTTGGAATGGTAATCAATGTGTCAACTTGTCGACCCAGGTGAGTAATTGCCCAGTCAGCATTCACTCGGCGCTTTTCACCCTCAAAGCTAAACGGTCGTGTCGCAACACCAACCACCAAAATACCCAGCTCACGAGCAATCTCAGCAACCACATACCCAGCACCAGAACCTGTTCCGCCACCAGCACCAATCGTCACAAACACCATGTCAGCGCCTTCAAGAGCAGCACGAATTTCTTCACGTGATTCATTAGCGGCTGCTTCACCGACAGCTGGGTCAGCACCAGCACCAAGGCCATTTGTCGTGGAATGTCCCAAATGAATTTTGACGTCAGCTTTTGAGTTATGCAACGCTTGTGCGTCGGTATTCATAGCGATGAACTGCACACCGTTGAGGCCAGCGTCTTTCATACGGTTGACTGCTGAACCACCAGCGCCACCAACACCAACAACTTTGATGCTAGCAAATGTCTGAACTTCGCTTGGTTGTATTTGTGGCATTATTGTATCTCCCCTCTAATCTCTATCCAGTATATCATCTTTGACCCTGGAGTGGTCATATTTATTTGAATTTCGCGAACAACCCACCTAAGAATCCGCCAGCCTTTTGGGCAACTTTACTAGCTTTTTTAGCATGATTTCCTTCAGAGCGGGATGGACTAGTGGACATCGCCAACATCAGTCCTATAGCCGCTGCATACTCTGGATCTTTGATATCGTCAGTCATGCCAGCATAATCCTGCGGTTTGCCGATTTTCACCGCCAGTCCAATCTGCTCTTTAGCAAATTCAGCCAAGCCCTTGACTTTAGCACCACCGCCAACTAATACGGCTCCGCTCGGCATTTTACTGATGCCACCTGCTCTTTTCAGCTCCTTGCCGACCAGCTCAAAAATCTCTTCATAGCGCGCTTCAACGATTTCTGCAACTTCTGCCCGGTGAAAAACTTGCGTTTCCTTTTCGTGCTTAATGTCGACCACGCCCGTAGTCTCGCCACCCAATTCACCATGCTGCAACTTAACTTTTTCAGCAATTTCCAAATCAACCTTAAGACCAATCGCCAAATCATTGGTGACATTTTGTGAACCCATTGGAACAACTGAAAGATGCTGCAAATCACCTTCCTCAAACACTGCCACCCCTGTCGTGGAAGCTCCAATATCAATCACGGCCACACCATTTTCCATCTGAGATTCATTTAGCACCGCTTGAGCGCTCGCCAACACCGTTGGAACTATTCTGACAGCATCAATATTGGACATCTCCGCCAACTTGTGTAGATTCCCCAAGTGTGGCACCAACCCAGAGACAACATTTGCTCGTAGCTCCAACCTCGTCCCAGTCATACCAATCGGGTTTTTGATATTATCTTGCCCATCCAATCGATATTCGTACGGAACTACTTCCAAAATCTCACGGTTTGCAGGAACTTTTCCAACTGTTGCTACATTCTCCAGACGCGCTACGTCGTTTTCCGTCACTTCACTACTGCTTGCGTTAACAGCAACCATACCGTCTACTTTAGTACTGATGATATGCACGCCATTAGTGCCCAAAGCAGCTTGATTCACTCGATGCCCGCTCATTCGCTCTGCAGTGTCAAGCGCCGTATCAATCGCTGCTGCTGGCCCATTCAAGTGGGTGATTACGCCCTTACGCATCCCGCTGTTGGGAGCCTGCCCCACGCCAATAATTCTCGGCACACCCGTTGTTTCGTCAATGTGCCCGATAACACATCGCACTTTTTTCGTGCCGATATCAATTCCTACCGCATAATGAGATTGTTCTTGCATATGCTTACAGTATATAGGAATATGGGGTCATTTTGCAAGCTGTCAAAAAAGCACAATCATGATACACTAGACACATGAAACGTAGTACTTTTTCTCATAAACCTGGCTTTACCTTAATTGAGATGATCATTATCATTTCCACAATCGCCATTCTCTCAGCAATTAGCATCGTCGCTTATCAGTACGTTAAACAAGACGCTTATGACGCAAAAGCCAAAACCGCGCTACAACAGGTCGAAACAGGGTTTAAGTCTTACATAACCGCGGGCAATAAAGTACCGATGCGTTACTATAGCCCGTATGGTTTTTATGCTGACCCGGGAGGTGGATCAATAGAACAAGGCATCCCGGTCAATCATGGAGGTGGTATCGGCAGAGCCCTGGTTAATGCTGGGTTTTTGTCGAGCAATTTACTAGACAGTCTCAAAAATGGGCCCCAGAAAAATACCGCGTTAAAGAACAGCATTGCTTTTGCACAATGTGGTAA
>CAUVPL010000059.1:0-4330 GCA_963553685.1 uncultured Candidatus Saccharibacteria bacterium | reverse complement strand
ATCGTAGTTGAGCAAAATAAGTATTCATCTTGCCCACTGAGCGGCTATTACCGAATCGAGCAGCTATCAGTGAAAGTCGACGAGAATATGAGCGAGGAAATAACTCTAACGCTGGATAATTACGACTTATGAGCGGACGATTAAATCTCGTGGAGGAGCGGCGTGCCATTGGCAAATTGCGGGCGCTACTGCGTGCCACTGAGCAAATGAAGGCGACGCAGCGTACCAGTAACAACTCCGGCATTATTTATTACGAAACGAAAAGCGCACAGGAGTACGATGCAATGGTACCTGTCACATATGACCCCGCTTTTCTTGGTGGCAGAATAGTCAAAATTGAAACAACTTTCACCGCACGCAAACAACAGTGGCCGTACGTGCTGTTTTTGCCGCAGTTTTACGTCGGTGACAATCCTGACACGTTGGCGGGCGCGCAGATAATTGGCGGTAGCATTATTGACCAGAGCACCCCAGACATTAATAAGCTAGAGGTGCCATATCAGCTGGCGTTTAGCGCTAGCGCCACTATCGACAATCCGCCACAGGGCCAGACGAAATATGTGTACGCTAAGTGTGTTTTTTTGGGGACAGACAAGGGGTCGTTCAGTATGAAAGCGAGCCTGTCATGAATCGACTGAGTATGTTGCCTGAAAACCAACTGGCAGATATTTTAACGTCACTTGATCGCAATATCCGCGACCTAAAAACCGGCCAGGTGATGGCATCAAACGGGCTGGTGTTTTATGAGAGCGCCAGCAACGACGAGTGGGATTTTAATCAGGTTGCTAGCGTGGTTGGCGGACAGCAGCAAGCCTCTGGCGTGCCATTTATCATTACGGCGGCCGCAAAAAAGGACAAGACGTTCTTGTTGGCTGATTTGATTATTGACAAGATGTTGATAAATAGTGCGGCACCGACGCGTATTGACATAATACCAATATCGAGCGACGCGCGGCATGTTCGCAGATGGTTTGCATACGCGTACGTGCGAAAGGGACTGAGTAGCGTGCTGGCGCAGATGAAGTGTGCCGTGGTGGCAAATACTAGTGTCGATTTGACAATCGAAAGTAGGATGTTATGAGGATTCAAGAGATAGACGGCGAGACGATGGCGCGAATCATTACGCGGTGCGAGCGTGAAATTACCGAGATGAAAGCAGCACAGCGTGTTGGTGCTGATGGCGTGCAGGTATTTCGCGTCAAGTTAGAGGCGGCGATCGACAAGCGTGACGCAACGTTTCTGAGGCGGTTCAAAATCGTATTTACGCCGAAAGCCAGCACGTATCAGTCGGGTATGGTTTTTAAGCTGATGGTCGGCAGGCGCAGCAGCCATGGCTCGGGACTAGAGGATGTTACTCGCTATTTTCAGCGCCGGCGAAGTAGTGGCGGTGTGCAGACATGGGTGAATACTACCGACTTGTTGGCCGACAACGGTGCCAATACGTTCAAAATCTATGCATTTGCTACGTCTGATGGGCAGCTGAAAGTTGAATACATCTAATCTGTAATGTGGTAAGTGAGAATGAACGATAAACGAGACAAGGAATCGATGAATCAAACACCCAAAACGGTGCGGGAATTGGGCATCATGATGACTGCGCGCGACGACGTACTGAATGAGCGGCTGAGCTCAATAAACGATAATGTGTCGCGGCTGGCGGAGTCGGTCAAACAGCTGGCTGAATCGAAAGCCGATGCCGAGGAACTGAAAACCCTGATAGCCCGCGTGGAACTGATGCAAGGCAATTATCTGTCCAAGAGCGAAGCCAAGATTGGTGCTGGCGTAATGACGGCGGTAATTACCGTGATTGGCTTTATGGTCGATTTAATTGTGAGAGTTGTGAATAAACCGTAAACAGGAGGCGATGATGGCAGTACGACAAATCTATAATCCAAATATCAATATCGGTGCGAGAAGCGGCTGGTGTTTGCAATATGTGGATGACGCAATCAGCGCGCCATCACGGACACCAAGCGCTAAAGCGGCGTATCTAAACGAGTTGAATGCCGGACGTATCGATACTGGACACGCACCGATTGGTGTGTGGGTGGTCGGATTTTTAGGGTTCTCTCGCGGTCAATATGTGGAGTATGGACACGTATTTTTAATGCGAAAGCGTGGCGACGGTTCAATCGAAATCCACGACAGCGAAGTACACGCTGGGCGACGCGGCATTTATAACAGCATAGAGGAAATCCTGGGGTGGTTTGGTGTTTATGGGCCAGATTATCTAGGTTTTTCATACTGTTGTGACGGACGGCAGATCGCTGAGTATTATGATGAAATGCAGCCGACCGATCGCAAGATGGAAGAGGACGGTAATGCTCGCGAAGAGCCAAACACCCAATCAGGCGTATTTCAGGAATTAACTCAAGGTGATGTCATCGCTATGAAAGGCTACGTGACGAATGGCGAATCAATCGCCGGTGACACAATCTGGTATGTAACAGCACGCAGCGGCAAATACATGAGTCGCCAGCTGTTTGAGGACAAAGAGTTGCATGATCTGTCAGACCTGACGCCAAAACAGCCAGACCCGGCGCCAACACCGCCACCAGCACCTGAGCAAGACTTTAGCAATATCGTCATTGATATCTCCAGTTTCCAAACCGCCGAAGTGGTAAACGTATTTCCTAAGGTAGCAGGCGTTATTGTCAAAGCCGGCTGGGTCGGGCAGAAATACGGCGGCAACGAGTTCAAACTAGACCCAGACGCAGAGCTATTCGTTGCTAAAGCTCGCGAAGCTGGCAAGATGCTGGGGCTTTACTGGCTACCATATTTTTCAACCAGGGAAGAGGCTGAACAAAACGCTGAATACTTTGTGAAGTGTATTGAGAAGCTTGGCAACACACCAGGCGAGTTGCTATTCATTGACCTTGAGCCAGACTTTGAGGGAACAGTTGAGCAAATCAGCGTATTCAGCAACATTGTTTTGCAGAAAACGGGCAAACAAGTGTTCACGTATGCAGGTGAGGCTATCATCCAGAAACTGGGCCTGGCACGTGTTGATTGGTATCCAAACTATGGGCAAGCAGGAAACTATGCACATGGTTCATTTATCCATCAGTACTCAGAGACACTGACCATTCCTGGATACGAGGGGAAGTTAGACGCTAATGTCTCGAATAAGTCCATCGATGAGCTAAGGAGCATGGGCGGGGTAGTATTACCGAAGCCGTCAGAGACCCCAGAATCGCCGAAACCGAGCGAACCGGATATGAAGCCGTCTGAACCAGAGAAGCCACAGGAAACGCCAGAAGTAAAGCCAGAGGGCGACAAGCCAGCAGGATTTTGGCGATGGCTGTCGGGGCTAGTGGTGGAGTTGGTAAAACTGATCTTAGGGATTTTCAAGAAAAAATAAGGAGGAAATATGAAATCACTAGAAGCATTAAAGAATATTAACTACAAAGACGTAATCGTTCGTGCGTTGTGGACATTTGCACAGGCGTTTGTCGCAACGTTTCTGCTTGCGGGCGTTAATATAGTGAATCTGCTATTTTCAGCAAGCTGGCACGAGCTATATACATTGGCAATAGCTACGACGCTATCTGCGATTGCTGCTGGACTGTCGGCCGCCAAGACGATAATTATTGAGCTAGTGAAAGAGATGCGCGATAGCGTCAGTTAGTTAATAAACCTATGATCTTACAGAAAATAACCATAACTAAATCAAGCCTGTACTTCCGCGAGTGTAAAACCTGCGGCTGCGTGACACTACATGTCGGCAAGGTTACACCGCAGATGCCAGCAGGCTCAACGTACAATGACTGTTTGCAGTGCTTGGTCGACGCACACAGCGTACCAGGACTGAGCCGCTGGCACGACCCGAAAACTGGCAAATTGCTGGTTGAGCCACGCGGCAAGACGCCGCCAGTAGCAAAAAGCTGAACCGTTCGGAAATCCCGAACAACTGAAAACCGCCTCGAAAGCTCGGAGGCGGTTTTTGAATTGGAAAGAAATCCTTTATAGTTAGGCCGCACCAATTGCCATCCAGCTAAAGTAATATGAGCCTCTCAACATAGCACCATCAAAGCGGCGACATCTCGCCGTAAATGATGAGTTTGTGATGCTAACCGCCCCAATTGACGCGCCAGCCCAAGACGGATTTGGTGCGTCTGTCCACGGATCGCTAGCGTTGCCGTAGCCGTTGTAGGTGCAAATAACAGTCGGTACCGTTCCACTCTTAAATATCTTCGGAAACGCAACGGTTGTCGTAGTCTCTATTGTGTCGACTGGGGCTGCTACTCTTGCTCGACCATACTGAAAAATGACAGACTCAACTGGTTGATTAGTGCTATCTCGTTTCGCCTGAATGAAGTCTGACCATTTT
>CAUVPL010000058.1:0-4397 GCA_963553685.1 uncultured Candidatus Saccharibacteria bacterium | reverse complement strand
GGATTTTTCGAGTCCAGTTGCACTTGGTAATATAAAATCGCCCAAGTCTTCGTTAGTTGCATCATCATATGGAGCAGCAATTAAGATTAGTCGATTGACTGGTGTGCTGAGAGGATTTTCATGTAAATATTTCGCTAAGAATATTGCCCCAAGACTACTACCGATGAGCTGTACATTATTACCCAGGAATGGCAATATCTTTTCAAAGTAGATCTTCCATTCAGAATATCGTGCATTTTGTTTATTAGGCATATTGGGTACCAACACATCAAAATCTGTCATTGTAACAGCCAGCCAATCGCGCCATTTTGTTTTGTGAAAAAGGCTTTCATATGTAAGTGGGTTATTGCGCAGTGCGGAGAGATAGCGTTCGTAGGAATCAAAAGCTGATCCGCCGTGAATATGTACAATTTGCTTCATAAATATAGTATAATACAAACCAGCGCAAATGGTAGACCGTGTCGAGCCTCAGTAGTGTATAGACATTGGGCGGCCATTAGTGCAGAGTATGGGCGCGAGTGGCGGAATTGGTAGACGCGAGGGACTTAAAATCCCTTGACCAAAAGTCGTGCGGGTTCGATTCCCGCCTTGCGCACCACAGTGTGAATGATGGCTCGTTATTTCGGGCCATTTTTATCACCCAAAAACCTAACCACAAGCAAAACGTCTGTGGTATAATGAAGGGGTTAGCATAAATTGATAAGGAGAATATTCAATGAGCTCAATCATCATAGCACTTATAGTCGTTGGCGTTGTCCTGGTTCTCGCTATCGGCTTCATCGTCGCCACCTATAATGGTTTGGTGACTCTACGCAACCGCGTTGAAGAAGCATGGAGCGACATCACAGTTCAGCTGAAACGTCGAACTGACTTGATCCCAAATCTCGTTAACTCTGTGAAGGGTTACGCAACACACGAAAAAGAAGTATTTGAAAAGGTGACCGAAGCGCGTTCAGCCATCATGGATGCGAAGGGTGTTAAGGATACTGCTGAGGCAGAGAACATGCTGGAAGGCGCCTTGAAGAGTCTGTTTGCAGTAGCTGAGGCATACCCAGACTTGAAAGCTAACCAAAACTTTATGCAACTACAACAGGAACTGGTCGACACTGAGGACAAAATCCAAGCTTCTCGCCGTTTCTACAACGGTGGTGTTCGCGACTTGAACACCAAGATTCAGACATTCCCAGCAAACATTGTTGCCGGTATGTTCAACTTCCAAGCCAAGGAGTTCTTTGAGGTTGAAGACCGTGCGTCTGTTGAGAACCCAGTAGAGGTCAAATTCTAATATTTCGCGTAAAACGCGCAGCCGCTCGCCTACCGTTGGCGGGCGGTTTTTGCTATAATAGCTACTATGTATAGTGCGATTTCTCAAAATAAACGCAACACCGTCATCATCATGGCAGTGTTCGTAGCTATCATTGGTATCATCGGTGTCTTCATCGGCATGGCGGTTAAGAACTATTCACTGGCGTGGATTGTGTTTGGTTGTTCGATGCTGTACGCCTGGCTTCAGTACTATCTGGCTGGAAAATTAGCCATGGCCATGACTGGCGCACAGGAGATTGAGAAAAAAGATGCGCCTGAACTGTGGCGGGTAGTGGAAAATTTGGCGATTGCTTCTGGCATGCCGATGCCGAAAGTCTACATCATTAATGACCCGGCACCGAACGCCTTTGCGACCGGTCGCGACCCCAAGCATGCCATTGTCGGTGCGACCACTGGACTGCTGGAAATTATGGACAAGCGTGAACTGGAGGCGGTGATGGCGCATGAGATGAGTCATGTGCGTAATTACGACATTCGTGTCAGTATGATTGCTTTCGGTTTGGTGAGCGCCATTGGACTATTGGCGGACTTGGCGCTGCGCATGATGTTCTTTGGTGGTGACGATGACCGTGACGTTCACCCAGCGGTATATATATTGGGTTTGGTAGTAGTTATTCTGGCACCAATTTTGGCGACCATCGCGCAGTTAGCAGTCAGTCGGCAGCGAGAATATTTGGCGGACGCTTCTGGCGCGTTGTTAACTCGAGACTCAGAGGGTTTGGCGAGTGCACTGGGCAAATTGCAAGAATATGGCCGACCTATGGAGCGCCAAAGCACATCGACAGCCAATCTATTTATGAATAATCCGCTGCGCCCCGGCTTTTTCTCAAAATTATTTAGTACCCATCCACCATTGGAGGATCGTATTGCTCGCCTGCGAAACAACGCAACAAAAATGTAAGGATTCCCGGTCATGAGTAAGCAACATACATCTGCCTCCAAAAAGAACGTAACAACCAGCCGCTCACGAGCAGGTAAAAAACTCGCATCAAGTTATTATATGCGGTGTAAGCAACACTGCAAAAAGACCTGGCGGCAGCTAAAAGCTCGGAGAGTCAATTTTTTGAAGCGTCGACCGCATCGTAGTTTTCGCCTGACGCGACGTAGGGACTATGTCAGGTCACTGCACATCCCGGGTTATTGGTCCCTGACTACCCAAGCGGTCAAAATGATTTGGTCAAACAAGCGATTGTTTTTTGGCTTGGCGCTGGTGTATGCGCTGATAGTGTTTGTGCTCGCGGGACTGATGGATCAGGAGACCTACAAAAAGATTAAAGCCTTGGCCGAAGGTACAGTCGAGCAGGGAGCGGTAAGTGATTTGTTTGCAACGTTCTCGATTTTCGGCGGCGTTGTGTACGGCCAGCTCACCAACCAACCAAACAATGCCTTGCAGCAAATATTGGGCGTGTTGGCACTGATCATGGTATGGCTAACTACCATTTGGTTGTTGCGAGCAGTCAGTTCTGGCAATTCGCCAACCATCCGCGATGGTTTGTACCGAGCTGGGGCGCCATTGGTCGCGTTCATCGTATTGTTATTTATCGTCCTGTGCCAATTATTACCGGCTGCTGGTGGCGTCATTCTCTATACGACGCTACAGACAGCTGATGTTCTCAATCAGACGCCGCTACTGATGATCGCCGCAGCAATCACAGGGCTGCTAGGAGTGCTATCGCTGTATTGGCTCACCTCCACGGCTTTTGCCATGATTATCGTTACGCTGCCGGGCACCTACCCGATGCGTGCTGTGCGCATGGCTGGTGACATCGTGGTCGGTCGTCGTATCCGTATCTTGCTTCGCATGCTGTGGCTAGCTATCATGCTAACGTTGCTTTGGGTGGTTATTCTCATCCCGACCATCAAGCTGGACGCCTTCGTGACGGGTTGGATTGACCAAACTGCTTCATTCCCACTGGTGCCAATCATGGTGCTGCTGGTTGCTTCATTTTCTGTTGTATTTTCAGCTACCTATACGTACTTATTCTACCGAAAGGTCGTTGCCGATGACAGTGCGCCAGCTTGACCGGCAGGCGGCCGAGCAACGAATTGTCAAACTGCGAGATCTGATCAATGATTATCGCTATCACTATCATGTGCTCGACGAATCGATCATGAGTGAGGCGGCGGCTGATAGCCTGAAGCATGAATTGTCGCAGCTGGAAGAGCAGTTTCCTGAACTCATCACGCCAGATAGCCCAACCCAGCGGGTAGCTGGCAAGGCGCTCAGTAAATTCGCCAAAGTTCAGCATCAAACACGAATGATTTCGCTGCAGGATGTGTTTGACCGGGCAGAGGTTGCAGCGTGGATACAGCGCATGAAAAAGGTGCGCCAAAACATCACTGAAGAATTTTTGTGTGACATCAAAATGGATGGCCTCGCTTGCGCGCTGATTTACGAGGACGGTGTGCTGACGCGGGCCGTGACGCGCGGCGACGGATTGGTTGGTGAAGATGTGACCATGAATGTGCGAACGATTCAGAATGTGCCACTGACGCTGCGCGCCAACCAGCGATTTGCTCATTTTTTGCGCGGTCGGACAGAGATTCGTGGTGAAATTGTGATGCACAAGGCCGACTTTGCAGCATTAAATCAGCGTCGGCGAGCGGCTGGCCAGCCTGAATTTGCTAATCCGCGTAACCTAGCCGCAGGGACGATTCGTCAGCTTGATCCAAAACTGGTGGCAGAGCGCCCGCTCCATTTTGTTGGCTATGACATTATTCGCGATGACCTCGAGGATACGCCGACGATTGCTTTTGGCTATCAGATGATGAACGAGCTGGGCATCACCACTAGTCGGCAGACGCAAATTGTCTATGGCTTGGACGAGGTGATGAGCTATGTTGACCATCTGGATGAGCTGCGTCAGTCACTGCAGTTTAACACCGACGGAGCAGTCATCAAGCTCAATGACCGGCGACAGTTTACCGATCTGGGCATCGTTGGCAAGACACCGCGAGCCGCAGTAGCGTATAAGTTTGCTGCCGAAGAAGCTACAACCATCGTCCGCGATATCGTCATTTCCATCGGTCGAACCGGTGCGGCTACGCCAGTAGCGGTGTTTGACCCGGTG
>CAUVPL010000057.1:0-4441 GCA_963553685.1 uncultured Candidatus Saccharibacteria bacterium | reverse complement strand
ACCCTCAACGATTCCGCGGCTAACCAGTTCTTTTTCAATTTCATCATGCACTTGTCCAACTGTACCCACGCCGCTCATATGGATGATTGGGATATTATTGTCGTTCAGATAGTCCAAAATTGGGTAAATTTCACCCCGGTAAATGCTAAGTCGCTTATCGATTGCTTCTGGTGTGTCATCAACACGACCACGCACTCGCAAACGTTCCAAAATCTCATCTCGTGGCACCTCTAGCACGATCACTAACTTCACGTCCTGGCCGTGATGCGGCCGCGACTCGACCAGCCACTTCGCCTGCTCCAATTGACGTGGATAGCCGTCCAAAATGACACCGTTGATATCCTTGGCCTTATTCAACGCCTCACCCATCAAACCATTGATAATCTCCACTGACACCAATTCACCAGACTGCATACGATGAATCAATTCACCATCGTGCGTGTCGCGCAGCAACTGCCCCGCGCTCAGCCAACGCCAACCATGACGCGCTGCCAAAATCTGCCCCTGCACGCTCTTACCGGCACCGGCCGGCCCAAAAAAGATAATCATGTTCCCTCCTATTTTGTCAGTTTTTCTTTAACAATCTTTGCAACCAAAGCACCATCAGCAGCATTGCCAACCTTCTGTTTCACTGCGCCGATAACCTGTCCCATCTTTTGCATGGAAACGTCATTCATACTCGCCACAACATCTTCAACGATCGCTGCAATCTCTGCTTCGCTCAATTGTTCTGGCAAAAATTCTCGCAAAATTTCCGCCTCTTGTTCCTCGGGCTCCGCCAATTCCGCGCGACCATTACTACGATACAGCTCAGCACTCTCGACACGCTTTTTCACTTCACGAGCCAGCACTTTTTCAACTTCAGCATCGTCTAAGCCTTCGTCACGCTTACCCAGCGACACTTCCTCGTTCAAAATTGCTGCCTTTACATTACGCAAAACATCACCACGAAAACGATTGCCGCCCAAAAGAGCGGCTTTCATTTCATCAGTGATGCGCGCTTTTAGCGCTGACATTAACGCACTCCCAGGCGCATTTTTGCCGTTTTTTCAGCCCGGCGTTCACGACGAACGATTGCCTTTTTACGGCGCTCGGCCTTTGAAATTGGTTTCTCAAAGCGCATAACGTTTTTAGCTCGAGCCAAAACACCGCTCTGCAAAACCTTACGGTTGAAACGACGAATGATGTTTTCGTTCGCTTCCTTCTGATCTTTACGTGTTACTTGTACCATACTTCCTGCATTATAACAGATGAGGAAATATTTGACAAATTACTACTCCAGATCGGCCGAGTATATCGCCGCCAAACTTGCCGGCTGGTTCATATTGGCGTGTGTATGACGAAGGATATTCCACTGACTGATTTCTGGAATATTAGGTATATTACGTGCACGCTCAACTATCGTTTGAATGTCTTCCCACTTGTTTAGATGACTCAGCTCTGGTACTAAAACATGAATCGCATTTCGCACATTTGGAGCCGCCACCCGAAAGTCCTTCTCAAACGCATTCAGTTTCAATCCAGACGGATCAACCAAGAACTGCTGAATCCAACCATGTTCTGGTGCTTCAAACGGCGGACGGTTCAACTCTTCTGGACTAAAGTGAACGCTTTTTAGATATTTAATATGTCTAGGATTAGGAGCTTCCATAGGGAGATATATCAAGCCAGCTTCTTTAGCTGTTGGAGAAGCTGACTCCTTAACATACTTACTATTCTCTGCTCCTTCTTTTCCAAAAAAGCCAACAGCAATACCACCCAGACTCATATCCCGCGTACCTGTTGGATCATGCAACCGCAACTCCGATACTGCGCCTGGGACCATATTTGCGGCTACTCCCGTAGCCACCCTTGCTCCTAGTGAGTGTCCAGCTACATTGACCTTATCATAACCCTGAGCTACATGTTCCAATACCTTTGCATAATATTCACCTGCCGACACGTAACTACCAGTCTGCCTGATTTCTTTTTGGACCGACTTTGGCAGCATACCAGAATTACCAATTCCTGGACCATTCATTACCATATAAGCAACATTTGGATTTGCGTAAACCATATTAACTGCTTCACGCTGGGCGTTTGGATGACGAAAAGCACCACCCCAGCCATAATACACAGCCTGGAGCTCTTCTGCATTAGGATCACCGATTATCGCGACTTCAATTCCAACACCACCCAAACCACGAATATAGCGTGGGTTTCTCAACTGCTCAATAACTTTTTCTTTCTGGTCCTTGTTGATATCAAGCCACGGATTGACCTCCAGCTCTTCAATCCTTTCTGGTGATATCTGGATTATTTTACCATCATTAGACAACTTGTTCTCAGTGCCCTCTGCCGTAGGCGCTATATGGCTGACTCGTTTTAAACGAAGGCCGTCGTCAAAGCCATAATCTATTGTTGTATTACATTTTTCATTCATATGCGTAGTGCTCCAGTATGGATTATTCCTTGAACTGGTTTCTATTATATCACATAAATTAGTATAATACAACCCTGTAGCCCTTATAGCAACCCTAACGATGACTATTCTGCTTCACTCACGTGTAGCAACCGTCCTTCAACCGTCCGCACCCCCTGCCACTCGTTAATGGTTGGCTGAAACCACACCGCCACCTCATCACCTGGCTCACGGAAAAACTCCTCTGGCGCGTTGAACGCCAGCATCTGCAATACTTTACCGTTTTTATCACGCAGCGCTAATTTAACGTGTTGCCCATCCGCGCCCATTCGCCGCACACTCAACACGTTTGCCGTGGCAATTTTCAGGACTGGCTCTGGATTGCCATTGCCAAACGGCTCAATTCTCGCTAGATTTGCCACCAATTCCTCATTAATTTCCGAAAAATCATCGATTTCCACATCAGCCCGCGGCAATAAATATCGCTCTTGATGTGTCAGCTGCAGCGAATCATAAAACTCATTCACCCGCCTCCGAAAATCACCAATTTTTTCAGTCTCCAGCGTCACGCCAGCCGCCGCTCCGTGTCCACCGCCTTTGATGATAATGTCATCCGCCACCCGCACTGCATCAGCCGCTGAGAAATCACCAAAACTGCGCGCTGAACCCGTAGCTTCCTCGCCGCGCTCGCCAATGATAAACACCGGCTTTTTATACTTTTCCACCAATTTCGACGCCACGATGCCGATGACACCGTGATTCCAGCCATCGCTACTAACCACTAGCACTCGATCATCGGCCAGCTCCTCAGCTTGCTGACACGCTTCCTCAAAAATCACATCCTGAATACCACGCCGCTTAATGTTCAATTCCTCCAACTTCTCACTCGCCTCCAGTGCCGCCAGCCCATCGCGCGCCGTCAGCATATCCAGGGCGTGCTGTGCTGTCTCCAGCCGACCCGCTGCGTTCATTCGCGGCCCCAAACCAAACCCCAGATGCCTGGCATTAACCTGATCTGGTTCAATGCCCGCCACCGTCATCAAGGCTTTCAATCCTGGGCGTTGTTGTTTTTTCAACACCTCCAAACCCCAATAGACGTTTGCCCGATTTTCATCAGCCAACGTCACGATGTCGCACACTGTCCCCAGTGCCACCAAATCGAGCAGCCATTTTTCATAGCCCTCAGGCAAACCATCTATTTCAGTCTGCAGCGCCTGCACCAACTTAAACGCCACGCCCGCACCGCACAAATCACGAAATGGGTATGTATGACCCGAAAACTTCGGGTTCACCGCTGCCACGCTCGGTGGTGGCGTCTCGGCCACGTTATGATGATCCGTTACCACCGTATCAATCCCTAGGCTAGTAGCATAGGCAATTTCCGCATGACACAAGCTACCGGTATCTACCGTCACGATCAAATCCGCGCCCATGTCGCGCACCTTGTCCACCGCACCCATGGTCATACCATAGCCCTCGACAAACCGATTTGGGATAAAAGCGTCGACGTCCTCAAAACCAAACTTGCCAAACGCATCCAGCAGCAGCGCCGTGGCGCTCAGCCCGTCAATATCATAGTCACCGTAAATAACGATTTTTTCGCCCTGCTCCCGCGCTTGTTTCAACCGCACCACCGCCTTTTTCATATCCGGCAGCAAAAACGGATCATGTTTCACCGCTGCATAATCCGGCCGCAAAAAAGCCTCGCGCGCTGCTCGCGTCGTCAGACCACGAGCCGTCAAAATCCGCTCGAACAAGGTCATCAATCTCTATCAACCGAACTACGCTTCGGTCGTGCCGCATGCTGCTGCGACTTAATCACCATCCCTTGCAACTCCTTGAAAATTGGAAATTGCTTATTTGTGAAATACGTTCGCGAATTACCTTGTTTCTCACTTTTGAGAAAACCAACTTTTTCCAATTTCTTTAACTCGCGCTGAATATTTCCTGGATCCTCTTTGATCAACTTCGCCAACCCACGTACGTGAGTGTGAAAATCAGGATATTTAGCATAAACAACCACAATCTTACGCCTCACCC
>CAUVPL010000056.1:0-4451 GCA_963553685.1 uncultured Candidatus Saccharibacteria bacterium | reverse complement strand
GCACCAGGTTTTGGTCCTGGCATTCGGGGGTTCGAATCCCTCCGGCCCAGCCAAACTGTGTATTAACCGTCTAGCCAGAAGTGGTTGGGCGGTTTTATTTCCCTTTTGCCCTTACGCTTGTTATTCTATGATATGATTACAGGGTCTATAATAAGGTCATTATATATTGATGAGTTTATTGAAAGAAAGGAAAAAGATGGAAATTAACAAAGTTGCACTAAGGGCGTTTTATGATCTTCATAAAGAGGACTATCTTCGACGACGGTATTCTGGCGATGCTAAGCTGTGGGATGAATTGTATAAATGGGATATCCTGCCTCGCCTCAACAAGGAATTAGCGCAGTATCAATCAGTTACTAAAGAGTCGATTACAGAGGTTATGCACATCGTGACACATCACACAAATGCTAGTAATTTTGCTAGTTGGCGGGATATTGATGATTTGAAAGATTTTTTGCAGCGCCCGAAGGCTTACACTGTTATTGATGAGTTATGGCGTGCAACACCTGAGTCTGTCGATCAGTATATTGATAACGCCGGGGAGATGACACAGTTCTTGATGTCGGACAAAAAATTTGCTCCATCCACTTGGGCTTACCTACTCGCAGCGCGTGACTGTCATTCATTTGCGCTCTATCGTGATGCAGTCATGAGACAGGTCGCCGAAATATGTGGTATAGATAAGCCCGCTACTGTATCTCAGGGTAAAAAATACGCTCTAGTGAATGATGCAGCACTATATTTAGGTGAGCTAATGCAGCGTGATGTTTCTGAAGAGTCATATATACAAGCACTGAACGGTCAGGACTTTTTGTGGGTTGTGCTGATGTACGGTAGCTTACAAGATAGTTAATATTGCCTTGCCCCTTTACTCTTCCTTGTCAAATACTTATGCCATTCAGAGACGACAATTGGGATGATGAATGATATCAGGCTGATGATGATCATGTCGCTGAGGGCGACGTGTGCGATGTGGAGGATTTCACCAAGCGGGCCAAAGAAGACCAGGATTTGCAGGACGATAGATAGGCTCATGCCAGCGTAGAAGCTCTTGTTCATGACTTTCAGGCGTTTCAGTAGTGATTCATTGTCAGAGCGGGCGTTGAAGGCATTGGCCCACTGGCTGACCACTAGGGCGATGAAGGCCATGGTTTGGGCGTACGCATGTCCCTGCCGTTGTTCGAAGAATATGTAAACCGCCAAGGCGATGGCTGACATGGTGCCAGCGACGATAACCATTCGCCAGACCATCATATGGTTCAAGATTGGTGAATCTGGCTTTTCGGGCGGGCGGTTCATGATTCCCTTCTCTGTTGGCTCCAAGCCAAGCGGGATGACCATCGAGGTGTCGGTGACCAGGTTGACCCAGAGGATTTGCACTGGTTTCAGCGGTGTTTTGATGCCAATCAGCAGCGCACCAATCATGGTGATCAGTTCGCCGGTGTTGGTCGACAGCAGATAAAACAACATACGGCGGACATTGGCGATGATGGTTCGCCCTTCGCGCATGGCGTCGATGATGGTTTTGAAATTGTCATCCAGTAAAATGATAGCTCCAGCGTCACGTGCGATGTGCGAGCCCGAACCCATGGCTACACCAATGTGGGCGTTACTGAGCGCTGGCACGTCATTGACGCCGTCCCCTGTCATGGCGGTGATATGATGCTTTTTGAGAATAGTGAGCAAGCGGTATTTTTGCTCGGGGATGACGCGGGAGAAGACCTTGGTCCGCTCGACAATTGGATCAAGCTGTTCGTCCGTCAGTTTATTCATTTGGCGGCAGTCAAACACCTCGTCACGATCTTTAACCATGCCCAATTGGTGTCCAATTTGATAGGCTGTTTCAAAATGATCACCAGTGATCATGCGCACGGAAACGCCGGCTTTTAGGGCGGCGCGAATTGCTCGAGGCGCTTCTGGGCGCAAGACGTCGCTGACTGCTACAAAACCTTCAAAGGTCAATTTCTTGCCTTTCAATTCGTAAAATTCATGAACTGGGTGTGCTGACGTGTAGGACGCTAGACCGATGACTCGTTGACCTTTTGCGGCAAATGCTTCCAGGGCTGCCAGGGCTTGTTTTTTGACAGCAGCGGTCACTGTGCAGGCCGCCAAAATCTGTTCAGGGGCGCCTTTGAGATACAGCTGAAAATCCTTGCCATGATGCCACACGGCGGCGGACATGCTGAAATCTTGATTGAACGGTATGTCACGAAACGGCGAATTTTTGACTTGGACGCCATGTGTGCGTACAAATTCTTCCAACGCAATGTCAAGTGGATCATGGCTTTTGGCGTCGCCACGGTTGATGGTGCGGGCGATGATGTCAATGACGGCTGTACCCTTAGGAGACCAAGTTTCTTGAACGGTCAATTTGTTTTTGGTCAGTGTGCCAGTTTTATCTGTGGCGATGGTGGTGATAACGCCGATGGTCTCGATGGCTCGCATCTGATGTATCAAGGCTTTTTTGGCAGCCATGCGTCGCATGCCCAACACTAACACCACCGAGATGGCGATTGGTAGGCTCTCGGGAACGGCACTGACGGCCAGTGCCATGACAAAGCGCAGGCTCTCCAGGACGTCCATGCCGCGCAGCAGGCTGAGCCCAAAGGCCACGACGCTGACAGCAGCGACAACGGCGATGATTCTGGTGATCAGGACGTCGATTTTTTGCTGAACGGGGCTTTGGGCGTTTTGTCGTTTTGATAGCGTAGCAAGGTTGCCGAACTCGGTGTTATTACCGGTGGTTACCACGACGCCAGTTCCGGTGCCGCTGATGATGAATGAGCCTTGAAACAACATGTTGGTTTGCTCATATAATTCTTTGTGGCCCTCCAGGGCGTCAGGTTTTTTGCTGATGGGTAATGATTCGCCGGTCAATTGTGACTCGTCAACCCGCAAGTTGGCTGTTCGGAGGAGTCTGATGTCTGCGGGGATTTTTTCGCCTTCAGCTAGTGTGATGATGTCGCCAGGCACCAATTGCGAGGCATCGACGCGAGCTGTGTGGTTGCCGCGTAGCACGTCAACTTTTTGCACACTGCGTTTGGACAAGCTGCGCAGGACACGGTCGGTGGAAAATCGCTGTATATAGAAAATGATTGCCGAGATGGCGATGATCACCAAAATGATGACCGCGTCAATGTGGTCGCCGTGCCACAAACTGATGGCGGCTGCCACCCCTAGCACCAGCATGAAAATATCCAAAAACGGTTCCAGGATTTTTTTCCAGAGCGGCTCGGACTCAATTTTGATAACGTTGATGCCGTACTGCTTTTGGCGACGCTTAACTTCTCTGACCGTCAGCCCACATTCATTTGTGCGTAATTTTTTCAGGGTTTCGTGAGCGGGCGTGGCGTAAAATGTCATACTTCATAGTATAAAGCAAAAAGCATAAGCGGTCTAATTCTTACTGTATGTATTTTTTGGCACGTGCTTTGTCAGCTTGTACTGTCTCGAAGACGGTTTTGGCCATTTGGTCAAAGGCGTTCTTGCCCTCGGCGTTGTAGCGGCCAGCTCCCTGCAATATCACGCCGTCCTTTTCAAAATAGTAAAAGAAGGTTACGTAGCTTGTTGGGTCGCTTTGCGGTGCTGTGTGTCGTACTTCTTTGGAATTGTACTTGGTGATTTGGTCGTATTTGTGAGTGCCAGCTTTTACATAATAATCATCTGCAGTCGCCTGCTCTAATGTTTTCGAGGTGGAGACAGGACGAACCGTGAGGCTGATTTGGACGTTATTTCTGGTGCCAACAAAGGTGATTTTGTCGTCAGCGCTGGACCGTTGGGCGATACTGAAGCCATCGATTTCATTGGCGAACTTATTCACCTTCACGATTTCTCGGTCGTCTGAGGTGTATTCTTGGTCGGGCGCTTGGTAATTACTGTCGTACCTGACAGACTTGACCAATGACTGGATACTGGATGACTCAAATAAGGTTTTGCTGCCTGAAGCATTGCTGATGTTTTCAATGTCCAGATGAAGCTCGTACCACTCTTGGTCACGCTGAACTAGTGGTATTTTGACGATGTAGTGATATGAATTGTCATCATAGGCATAGCCTCCCAGCGCGCCAGTGGCTTTGTCAGCTTTGAGCTCAGTGAAGTTGCCTCGTTTTTTGGCGGCCTCGAGGTCGTTGGCGCGGCTAGCTTTCCCGACCTGGGCAATCTTGGCGGTGATGGTGTACGTTTCGCCCTTGTCTTTGATGGTCATGGTTGGAAAGCGCGGACGCTCTTCGCTCTTGATTTCGTACGAATACTGGTCTTTCGGCAGCAACATAGTAGCAGCGATATTGTAGCCGTCAGAGGCGAAATGAACCGTGTTGGCTGCCAGACGCTGGTTGATCTGCTCTTTTTGATAGTGATTATAAAATATGATTCCAAGGACGCTGACTGCAATGACAAATAAGCCAATAAAAACGCTAATGAAAATCTGTTGTTTTTGTCTTCTACGCATAAGC
>CAUVPL010000055.1:0-4555 GCA_963553685.1 uncultured Candidatus Saccharibacteria bacterium | reverse complement strand
CACCAACGAGATTGCTCAGAGCGAGAGCTTGACTGGGCAGCAATTTTCTCAAATTTGGCTACATAATAATCACATCAAAGTGGATGGCCGCAAGATGAGTAAGTCGCTCGGCAATATCATCACTCTCAGTGACATCACGGCGCGCGGTTTTAGCCCAATGGCCTTTAAGCTAGCGATTCTCAGCAAGCATTACCAAACCGAGGGCAATTTCACCTGGGAGATTTTGGAAGCAGCCCAGGCGCGGCTGGACCATTGGCGCGGCTATGCGGCGCTGCGGCACCAGACGCACGACACGCTGGATGATGACGACGAGAAAGATGAGCAGGAAGGTACGGTGTCGCTATTAGCAGCACGGCAGGCGCTTGTTGAAAAGTTGAATGATAATTTGGATACGCCAGGGGCGCTGGCGCTGATCGACGAGGCGTTCTCACGGCTGGATCACGCGCCACTGGAGAAAATTCACCG
This sequence comes from uncultured Candidatus Saccharibacteria bacterium, assembly GCA_963553685.1. Classification (GTDB taxonomy): domain Bacteria; phylum Patescibacteriota; class Saccharimonadia; order Saccharimonadales; family Saccharimonadaceae; genus Nanosynbacter. The sequence goes on along the minus strand of CAUVPL010000055.1, from coordinate 4,090 downwards.
CGGCGGTTTACTGCAATTGATTGAAATTATTGACGAGGTTTTGGGCCTGGGTTTGGCAGAATCAACCCCTGATATCACTGACGATTTGAAGAGACTAATCATCCAGCGGCGCGGGGCACGAGCCGAGAAAGATTGGCAAGAATCCGACCGCATTCGCGACGAACTGTTGGCAGCTGGCATCACCATTCGCGACACGCCAAGTGGCAGCATTTGGGCATGGAAATAGCCCGCCGACATAACCAAGCGGGCTAACTCATGAAGTGTACTGATTAATCTTCGTTTTTGATTTTCTTCACAAGCTTGTTGAGCGACTTTTTACTTTCAAGGCGATTTTTCTTGGCTTGCTCCAGGTAGTTTTCTAGTAGGACCTTGACCACACCAGCAGCTGGGATAGCGATCAAACTTCCCAATAGCCCACCAACATAGAGACCGATTGTCACTGACGACAACACCATCAGCGCCGAAAGCTCTAATTTCTTTGACTGAATTGACGGTGCGATGAAATTGTTCTCAATCTGCTGGTAGATGATGAAGTAGGCAGCGTAGATGATACCAGCGGTGACATTGTTGAAGGACAACAGCAACGCGATCAACAGGCCAGCTAGGGTAGCGCCAAACATCGGGATAAGCGTCAAAATGAAGGTGACCATGACAGTCAACATCGCCAAGTTTGAGTCAATAGCTGGGAATGCCAAACTCAAACAGAATACTACCACACCCGACAGCACAGCATCGATACCCGACACTGTCAATTGCCCAGATACATACCCCGTGACGACATTGTACATCTGTCCAGCCAACTTTTGGTGATTTTCCATCTTGCTTTGATCGTTGTACAGTCCCCACAATCGCTTCATCCATGTTGGACCTTCTAGCAGCATCAAGAACGACAAAACCAATACCAAGAACAGGGAACCAAGGAATGACGCCAGTGAACCTACGCTTGAAATCAAGTTGGTGCCAGCACTGGCTGCCCACGATGAAGCCTGTTGTTTCAAGTTGTTCAATGTCGCGTCAACTTGTGGACGCCAGCCATTTTTATCGATCAGCTCATTGATGCCGTGCCACTGCGAACCAGCTTGATCAACCAAGCCTGGCACACTCTCAACAAATTTGGCAGACTGCTGGACGATTGGTGGTACCGCAAACCACGCCACGCAGCCCAGTAGTGTCACCAACATAACGTATGCCAACGCCGTACCGCCCAAGCGGCTTTTGCCGGGTAGCAGCTTTGCGAGGGCCGAAACGGGCCGGTTCAACGCCAAAGCCAAGAACAGGGAGATACCAAGGAGAATCAGCGCACTCTTTGCCGAATAAATCGCCATCCCCGCCAGTCCAAAACCAATCACCACCAGCCAGAATCGCACAAAAGTTTTAGTGTCTATTTCAATACGTACTTTCATATTCAACATTGTACAATCTTATACCGAGTAGCGCAAGCAAAACGAGGCGCCCAACCGCTGAACGCCTCGCTCTCTACTGACGTCTGACGACTAGCTTTTCGCCGCTTCATCGCGCCGAGCACGCAAGACCGACAACGACAATTTGCTGTCATACTGCATGGCACCGTAGCGGAACAGTTTGACCGCCACCACAACTGCCACAAAGGCACTGGCTGCCAAAATAGCCACGGCGATAACCGCCTCGTGAACCGGCAAGTTACCGACGGCATTGCGGAGTAGTAGTGGAATTGGTGCAGTCAATGGGAAATAGCTGAAAAACTGCACAAATGGTGAATCTGGATATGATACAAATGCACTAGCACCATACAGTGGAGCAAATAGGGCAAGGATGACAATAGTAAACCAGGAGGATGCTTCTTTGGCGGTTGGCATCATGGCGCCAACCGCAACCAACAGACCGGTAAACATCATAAATCCTGTGGCAAATACCCCCAGAGCGATGCCAATTCTCACTGGGTCGAATACCAAATTGCTCAAATCCAACGATGGTATATGCAGCTTTTGACCTAAGGTGAAGTACAGCACCAATACCGGCACAATGATAACCAATCCCTGAATCAGCGCCAGTAAGATCATCGCCAAAATCTTTCCGGTAATCAACGTCTTGGCCTTAACCGTCGTCAGTAGCATTTCCACTGTACGGTTTTCTTTTTCTTCCACCGTACTGTTGAGCATCTGCCCACCAAAGAAGGCGATCAGCATATAGAACAGCACCAAGAAAAAGCCCGGTACAATCATTTCCTTCACGCCGTCAAATTCAACACCGTTACGGTAGGTAGTTGTTTCCGTCTTCACTTTCTTTTGCAAGATCGCTTTGGACTGTGGATCTATTTTCCCCTCAATCGAAGCCGTCAACAACGTCTCAGCCACCGCAGAGTAACGACTATTTTGGAACATGCCGACATCTTTACCATAGGTCTGTACGGCGTTCTGCTCCAAGTTAACAGGGAAGTAGATAAATCCGTCCAAACTGCCGTCTTTGACGCGCTGAATACCCTGGTCCTTGCTACTTAATTTTTCCAGCTTCATCTGCTCAGCCAATTGTGAGTTAACGACGCCTGAGTCGTCGACGATGGCTACTTTGAAATCTTGTTCTTGAAGCTTTTTGGTAGCTTCCATAGTAGCTTGATTTGACCAAAAGACGATGCCGAAAATAGCAGCAAACATCAGCGGGAAGCCGAGCGCCATTGCCCAAAAGCTGAATTTCTTCAGCATGCGCATGATCTCAAATTTAACCACCGTTCCCAAATTGTACATGTTACGCATTGACCGCCTCCTTTTCCTCGCCGCCGTAAATCTTCACAAAAATATCATCCAGGCTCTTACCGCCATATTTCTTTCTGATATCCGCCACGGTGCCGTATTCTACTGCATTGCCATCTTTCAGGAGAACTACTCTGTCGCACAAGCGCTCGACTTCTTCCATCTGGTGCGTCACGAACACCACGGTGGCGCCGGCTTTTTGTCGCTCTTCAATGATATTCATCAACAATCGGCGATTAACTGGGTCAAAACCCTTGGTTGGCTCGTCCAAAATGAGCAGTTCTGGGTCGCCCATGATAGTAACGCCCAGCTGAATTTTTTGCTGCTGACCACCTGATAATTTGTCCAGTCGAGTTTTTGCCTTATCGCTCAAGCCAACTCGCTCCAAATACTTGATTGAAAAATCGTGAGCCTCTTCCTGGCTCAGACCTTTCAAGCGACCAAAGTAAATCATCGTGTCAATGACTTTTTCTTTTTTGTACAAACCGCGCTCTTCCGGGAGATAGCCTAGTTTGACGCCATCTTCAACTGCATACGGTTTGCCATCAACTAGCAGCTCACCAGCCGTTGGCTCGTATAGCCCCAACAGCGCCCTGAGTGTGGTGGTCTTTCCTGAACCATTGCTGCCCAAAAATCCGAACACTTCGCCCCGCATCACTTCAAAGCTCAAATCCTTGATGACCGTTTTGGTGCCAAACTTCATACTAAAGTTTTTGATCTGAATAATGGGATTTATCTCTTTACCCATACACCTCCTTGGTTATTGTCACCATCAATTATAGCATTCAGGGTTTTTTCAGAAAACCAGGGTATAATGGACACATGAGACTATTGGTCGTCGAAGACGAAAGAAAAATCGCTCGGGTCATCGCGGCGGCGCTGCGGTCAGAAGGTCACGCCGTCGACATGGTTCATGACGGAGAAGAGGGATTGGCTATGGCAGAAACTGAGCCCTATGACCTATTAGTACTGGACCGCATGCTACCAGGCAAAAGTGGCACCGATATCATTACCTCACTGCGTCAAGCCAACAAAACAATGCCTATTTTGCTACTGACGGCACTCGGTACAACCAAAGACAAAGCTTTTGGTCTGGACGTCGGCGCCGATGACTATCTGGTCAAACCATTTGCTATCGATGAGCTGACCGCTCGCATCAGGGCGCTCCTGAGGCGGCCACCTTTAGCGCATGACGATGAGCTGACAGTCGCTGATTTGACGCTCAATCAAACTCAGCACACCGTCAAACGCAGCGGTAAAACCATTGAGTTAACTGCTAAAGAGTTCGCGCTGTTGGAATACCTGATGCGCCATCCTGGCCAGACCTTGAGTAAGGAAACGCTGATCGCCCATGTGTGGGATTT
>CAUVPL010000054.1:0-4598 GCA_963553685.1 uncultured Candidatus Saccharibacteria bacterium | reverse complement strand
CACCTTGCTCACTAGTGTTGCCATCGCGGTGGGTGGTTTTGCTATTACTGCTAGTTTGATGGCAGGTGAAGGAGCGCGGCAGTATGTTGACAGGATCATCAGCAGCAATATTAATCCTCAAGGACTGATGATTGGCAAGGCGAGTGATGCGTTTACCGGTCGCAGCAATAAGCCACTCAAGGAGTATAAGCCGGACACTGGTACACATCGTGGCGCAGAAGTTGAGCTATTGACTCTTGATGATATAGCCAAACTGAAGGCGCGCAGTGACTTGAAAGACGTGACGCCGCTGTACCAATTGAACCCAAAATATCTGACATTTAGTGCCAAGTCTGACAAAAAGTACGTAGGCGAGGTAGTAATGCGCGATAGCGGTATTCGTGTCGAGACAGTGGCGGGCAAGACGATGTCCAAGGGTACTCAGCTGGGGGATAATGAAGTGATGATACCAGAGTCCTATCTTGAGGAACTGGGGGTCTCTGCTGATAAGATCATTGGCAGTAAGTTGACGCTCACCGTCGAGCAAATACCACAGAAAGTCAGTGAAGAGGAAATCGCCAAGGCATATCGAGAGCGTGGTGAGACTGGTGTGCGTGAACTAACAAGTAGTAAGTTGAAGCACAAAGAGCTGACCATTGTGGCGGTATCAAAGAAATCGCCGGAGCAGTCGACGAATACACCAAATACCTATGTCAGCCCAGAGACTGCCAGGGAACTGACTGAGTTTGCGACATTTGGTACGCCGCAGTACCAAAAGTATATTGACGCTTCGGCAACGGTGGTTGACGGTAAGAAACCCGAAGATGTCAAGAAGGCTCTTAAAGATGAGCTGAACCTATCAGCCGTAACCTCAAAAGATATCCAGGAGCTGCTCTTTACGTTCGTAAACTTGCTGCAGTGGATTGTGTTTGGGTTTGGCGTGTTGGCCTTGGTGGTGAGTATATTTGGCATCGTCAATACTCAATACATTTCGGTGTTGGAGCGAACGCAACAGATTGGGCTGATGAAGGCGCTTGGTGCTAGTCGGCGTGACATCGCCAGGCTGTTTCGCTACGAAGCAGCGTGGGTTGGCTTCCTGGGTGGTGCACTTGGGGTGCTTGGCGCGTGGGGAATTAGTGAGTTGTGTAACCCAATAATCTCTAAGGCGCTTAATCTGGGGGAACATTCACTTCTGATATTTGTACCAATTAGCGGTCTCGTCATCGTTGTTGGACTGATGTTAGTAGCAATCATTGCGGGATTCTTGCCGAGCCGCAAAGCAGCAAAGCTTGATCCAATTGAGGCGCTGCGTACGGAGTAAAATCTGTTACAATGATAATATGTTAGACGTCAAATTTATTCGAGAACATGCTGATTTGGTGCAAAAATCGGCGAATGATAAGGGATACGCCGTTGATATTGCGACATTGTTGCAATTGGATGACGAGCGTCGCGATTTGCAAAAACAAGTTGAGGCACTGCGTGAACAGCGAAATACAATTTCAGCGAAGATGAAAGGTGGTCGCCCAGACCAGGAGCTGATCGATCAGGGCAAGCAGTTGAAAATTGAGTTGGCAGAACGTGAGAGTTACCTGAAATCCACAGAGGAAAAAGTAGCCGCAATCCTGAAAAACGTGCCAAACATCACCTTTGATGACGTGCCGCTTGGCGGCGAGGAAGATTCGGTTGAGATAAAGGCGTACGGTGAGCATAAAACGGGCGCCAAGGATCATTTGGACTATGCCGTTAGTCGCGGCTGGGTGGACTTTGAGCGCGGCGCAAAAGTAGCTGGCGCGAAGTTTTATTACCTTAAGGGCGACTTGGCGCTGCTGGAAAATGCTGTGACGCAATTTGCGCTGGATTATGTGACAAAGCAGGGCTTTACGTTCATGACGGTGCCACACATGGTGAATTTACGCACAGCAGAAGGTGCGGGCTTTACACCAAAAGGTGAGGGTAGTAACGAATATGTGGTTGAGGGCGAGGATTTGACGCTAATCGGGACGGCGGAAATGCCGCTGACTGGCTATCACGCTGATGAAATTTTGGATGAGAAAGATTTACCGCTACTATATGCAGGATATAGTCCATGCTACCGCAAGGAAGCGGGAACGTATGGCAAGCATACTCGCGGATTGTTCCGAGTGCACCAATTTAACAAATTGGAGATGTACGCGTTTTGTTTGCCAGAACAGTCGCGTGATGTTCATGAAAAGATTCTCAGCGTCGAAGAGGCGCTGTGGCAGCAAATTGGTATTTCGTACCATGTGGTGAATATCGCGGCGGGCGACTTGGGCGCGCCAGCTGCCAAAAAATACGACATCGAATACTGGTCACCAGTTGATGAGACCTATCGCGAGCTGACCAGTTGCTCGAATTGTACGGATTATCAAGCGCGCGGTTTGAATATTCGGGTGCGGCGAGCGAACGGCAACACCGAGTCGGTTCATACTTTGAACGGTACGGCGGTTTCACTAGCGCGGTCATTGGTGGTGATTTTAGAGAATTTCCAAAACGAAGACGGCAGTTTGACGGTGCCAGAAGTGCTGCGGCCATATATGGGCGGACGTGAGCGAATTTAGTAAAATGCATGGTATAATGTAGGTATAACGAAGGAGGGATATGATTACCAATCTGACAATCACTGGTGTAAAGTACGAACTGAACGACACGACCAAACGGTATATTGAGAAAAAAATTGGTCCATTGGATCGGTTTTTGCCACGTCACGCCCGTAAAAGCGTTACGGCAGATGTGAAGATTAAGCAAATTGATAACCCTGGCGGCAACAAATATGAGGTTGAAGTTATCATCAATGTCCCAGACAAGGTTATCACCGCTAAAGACTCCACAATGAACGTGTTGGCGGCTGTGGATATCGTCGAGACCAAATTGAACGGGCAGTTGCGTCGCTACAAGGACGATACGTTGGCTCACGTTGGCCGTAGTCGTGGTGTGTTGGCGAAGTTCAAGCGCAGTTTTCGTCGCGGATGAATTGGTTAGTATCGCTAAAATCAGAAAACACCATATATATGGTGTTTTCTCTTTAATTTTAGGCCAAAAAAGGTTACAATAGAAAGAGTTTTGAAAATGTCCGAAAGCGAGGGAGTTTTAAGGTTATGGCAATGACACAACAAAAAGCGCTGAGTAAAGTTTTTGGTGATCCGCAGAAGAAGATTTTGAAGCGGCTGGAGAAGCGCGTTGCAGTAATTAACGGTCTGTCTGAAAAGTATGAAAAACTGTCAGATGAGGAATTGCAGGCGCAGACAGAAGCGCTGAAAAAACGGCTGACGAAAAAGAATGTAACGCTGGATACGATTTTGCCAGATGCCTTTGCAGTGGTGCGCGAGGCAGCCAAACGCGTCATCGGTGAGCGTCCGTATGATGTTCAGTTGATCGGTGGTATGGCGCTCCACGAAGGCAATGTGGCTGAGATGAAGACTGGTGAAGGTAAGACCTTGGTGGCGACACTGCCGACGTACCTCAACGCATTGGAAGGCAAGGGCGTTCACGTGGTGACTGTCAACGACTATCTGGCGCAGCGTGACGCCGGCTGGATGGGCCAGGTGTATGACTTTTTGGGTCTGACGACTGGTGTGATTATCAACGAAGCATCATTTGTGTACGACAAGGATTATGATAATGAGCACCACGACGATCCACGCATGCGCAAGCTACGCCCGGTCACTCGTAAAGAAGCCTACGCGGCCGACATTACGTATGGCACCAACAACGAGTTTGGCTTTGACTATCTACGCGACAACATGGTGAATGACGTCGCTTTGCTCAGGCAGCGCGAGCTGAACTTTGCTATCGTTGACGAGGTTGACTCCATTCTGATTGACGAAGCGCGGACGCCACTGATCATCTCGGCACCAGCAGCGGAGAACCCAGACAATTACTACACGTTCGCTAAAGTTGCCAGTAAATTAGTGTCAGACGACTATGTTTTGGATGAAAAGCGCCGCAGCGTAGCCCTGACTGACGAGGGTGTGGAGAAAGTCCAAAAACTGTTGGGTATAAAAAATTTGTACACGCCAGACCATGTGCGCAGTGTTTACCACATGGACCAGGCGCTGCGAGCACAAACATTGTTCAAGCGTGACAAAGATTACGTGGTGACCAATGACGGCGAGGTGATCATCGTCGATGAACACACCGGTCGTTTGATGCAAGGACGCCGCTATAACGAAGGCTTGCACCAGGCCATTGAGGCCAAAGAAGGCGTGCCAGTGCTGGAAGAAAGCATGACGCTAGCGACCATTTCGTTCCAGAATTATTTCCGTTTGTACAATAAACTTTCCGGTATGACTGGTACGGCGTTCACTGAGGCTGAGGAGTTTCAACAAATTTATTCGCTGGATGTCATCCAGATTCCACCGAACAAGCCAGTGATTCGCGATGACAAAGAAGACCTGATTTTCAAGACCGAAAAGGGCAAGCTGAAGGCAGTCGCTGAAGCCATCAAAGATTATCACAAGCAAGGCCGGCCAGTGTTGGTTGGTTCTGGCTCGATTGCCAAGAATGAGCAGATTGCTAAATATCTGGAAAAAGAGGGTATCAAGTTTGAGATTTTGAACGCTAAGAATAATGAGCGCGAGGCAGCCATCATTGAGAAG
>CAUVPL010000053.1:0-4602 GCA_963553685.1 uncultured Candidatus Saccharibacteria bacterium | reverse complement strand
TATCACAAATTACATATATTTGCAATAACTAGACGGGCTTCGTCGGTGCTTTTGGTGTGCATCAGCTGGTCGCGCAGTTCCTTGGCACCATCGAAGTCACGGATGTAGATTTTGAAGAAGCGTTTGAGGGTTTCGTAGGGGCGGCCGAGGGTTGATTGGTAGTGGTCAAAGAGGTCAAGGTGGTAATGCAGTAAGGCGATTAGTTCAGATTTGTGATGGGTAGTTAGCCTACCCTCCGTCTCAGAGTACTCTTTACGGGTGGCTTCGCCAGCCCGTGGCGTTCGGCTGACGGGGCTTGACGCGCCCGTCACAGTTTCTTCGACTGAGGATAGGTTAACTACCCTCCTGAAGCAAAACGGATTACTGAAAATTCCCCGCCCGATCATGACGCCGTTGAGGCCTGGGTGGGCTCTGACTAATTCTTCGCCGTGGGTTCGGTCGCGGACGTCGCCGTTGATCGTCAAGAGAGTTTGCGGAGCGATGTCGTCGCGTAGCTTGATGATGTCGTCGATGAGTTCGTAGTGCGCTGGGACTTTGCTCATCTCCTTTTTGGTGCGGAGGTGGATGGTTAGATTGGCGATATCTTGCTGTAAAATAGTCGCCAGCCATTTGCGCCATTCGTCAACATACGTGTAGCCGAGCCGTGTTTTGACGCTGACTGGCAATCCAGCAGTTTTAGCGGCGGTGATGGCAGCAATGGCTACGTCGGGTCGGCGAATCAGTGCGGCACCGCCTGATTTGATGGCGGATTTGGCAGGGCAACCCATGTTAATGTCAATGCCGTCAAAGCCGAGCTTGGCACAGTGAGCGGCAAATTGTTCCATATCGCCCGGCTCACCGCCCCAGATTTGGGCGACCAATGGATGCTCGTCGTCGGTCTTGATGAGTCGCCCAGCGATGGCCTTGTCGCCAGCATGTACCCAGCCGGTAGCATTGGCAAACTCAGTGAAAAACACGTCGGGCGCGCCCGCCTGCTTGACGACATGACGAAACACCACGTCAGTGACGGCTTCCATGGGCGCCAAGATGAAAAACGGCTGCGGTAGGTTGTCCCAAAATGATGTCATCTCTGTTATTTTATCACAAAAAGGAGAAAACCCCTCACTCTCGCCATTGAGAATGAGGGGCGTTGGTGGGCTCAAGCGGTTCTGCTCGGAGTTGATCTCGACGGTGAGAAAAACTGCCACGAGTGAATCTCGCGAACCCAAGGAGGGAGAGATGACACGCCTTTGTGCCATCTCAGTGGATGTGACGGGAGTCGAACCCGCGAGACGGTGGACTTCGAATGCCCTGTCTCCCTACCTGGCACACCCTGGCAACTCTATCTTGAAAACATTGGGACCTCGGTATATATAGCGGTATTCATACCTTGTTTTGTATAACATAGTACGCCTTTGTACTGTGTTGCACAAAACTGAGGAACCAATGAAACTCGGGCGGAGTCGCGGAACACCCAAGTTTTTTCGCTTACATACGACTTCACACGGGTGATGAGTCCGTGTGACTGCGCATGCAACCGCGACAGCGGACACAGCGGGACTCGAACCCGCACTCTCCCATTGCGCCGACACCGTTGTCGATGCGGGCACTCTGCCATTTAGAGCTATATGTCCTGTGATTCTTTTCTGGCTGGGGAATCTGACCCAGTGTGGGCGGACGGACGCCCTTTGTTGACCGTGGAGGTCAGCGGTTTCGGGGTCGCACAAACCCCGACCGTCGATAAAACACAGAAGAGCTTACTTCTTCAGTTCACCCTTCTGTGCTGCACGGGCCTTGCTGCCCATGGGGCCCATCTGGCGCGCAGCGAAATCATTCATTTCGCGCTCCGTACGCGTGGCATCGCCACGCTGGACTGCTTCGGCTGCCCGCTGGTAGGCGGCCGCCGAGCGATCCTCAAAGAGACTTATAGGGTTTCACCCCCTCCCCGCTGAAGTATCGGCGATAGAAAAAGAGCTAACTCCCTTCTCGGATCATACTTTTGTGCGAAGCATGATCAGGGTTTGATATCATTTGCGATATCTCACCGGGATTAGCTCCACAAACAAAAGCTAATGAATATCATAACACGAACTGTAAAGAATAGCATCAATATAGCAGAAAATAGACTATATCTCCCCTGTTAATAAGTCCTTTTCGAACTGCAGCATATCTTTGTAGTCTGTGGAATACCTAGAGATGTCTGGCAGGTCTAGGGTGGTGATTTTTTGCCAGACGATGCTGATGAGCCGCGCAAATTCAGCTAATTCCTCCTCGGAGAACGTATCTTCCAGGCTGAGAATATCGCCAGTTTTGGTGTCCGGCTCGACGAATTGCAGTCGTCCACCAGTAAAAGTGAAATTACTATAATCACGCGATGACGTAACCAAGAGTTGATAGAACATCAGCTGCTGGCGGTATTTGTGGAGCTTGATTTTTTCATAGTCAGACGTGCCCTTCCAGGAGTGCGATGGTTTGCCGGTCTTGTAGTCGGTGACGAAGATGGTCTTTGCTGTTTTGTCTATATCGACCAGGTCCAGCGAGCCTGTTAGATGCGCTTGACCGACGAAGGAATTTTGATTGGCAAAACTCAGCTCGGCCAGTTGCTGCTGGGTGAAGCTGCTTTGCTTGGCATCCAGAAAAGCTGTCAGGACTGATTGCCCTTTTTCGGTGAATAGTTTAGTGTCATCTGGCGACAGATGTTGCGCTGCCAAGACCTGAGCGTATAAGCACATAATTTCTGGGCGTGGTGGCAGTGTCCCGTCCGCGACAAACCTATCGTGCAATTGCTGCAGACAGGCGTGAACCGCGGTTCCATAGGCGGCGGATGGGCTTTTGGCTTGTGGGAAATGGAGCAAATTATTTAACAAAAATCCTTGAGGTCCGCCATGTGAGACGTCTAGGAAATTGTTCAGATGAGTGGCGGACAGTTTGTAGTGCTGTAAGATTGGCGCCAAGACTTCCTGTAGTGCTCCGCCGTGCGGTTCAGCCAACTTGGCACGCCAGTCAGTCAGGAGCGACTTGGTTGCGTCAGTAGCCTCAGGGGCCTCAATGGTTGACGTGTCTAACTCCAGAGAGCTTAGGAAGCTGGCGATCAAATTGTCTTTGCCACCGGTATCCGTGAGGCTGTGACTGAGGTGAAGGGTCTGTTTGGCGCGAGTCATGGCGACGAAAAATAGGCGTAGGCGCTCGTCGTAGTTGTTGCCTGCTGGCTGGAGTTGCAAGTTGGCTGGGTAGCGGATGAGCCGACTGCGCGCACGGACTTTCTCTCCCCACATGTTGTCAGTCGCACCGATGATGAATACGTGCGGAAATTCCAAGCCCTTTGATTTGTGGGCGGTCATGAGATTAATCGAGCCTGATTTGTGCTCGGCGGCTGGCCTGATGCTAGTGAGGCGAGTCTTGGTCAGATGGTGGAGATCGATAAACTGGAGAAGCTGCGTCAAGGTTGGCGTTACCTCAGTGTAGTGGTCACGTAATTTCTGGCGCAAGGTGCGCAGCGCTTCTAGGGTGGTGAGGTAGGCTTCCGGGTCTGACTGTAATTTGTCTGGTGAGAAATAATAGGCGTAGAGGGCGCGGTTGGTGGCGGTTTCGGTGAGGCCTAGTAGCTCGTCGATGTGTTCTTCGAGCGTGAGGTTGGGAGTATTTTTGGCTTGCTCTAGCAACCACTGAGCCAACGGCTCGAAGGTTGTTTGGGCGAGCATTGCTTCGAGCCAGAACTGTCGATTGCGCCAGGCTGCCAGGCTCAATTTCCAGATGTCAGTGGCGGTGAAGCCAAACGCTGGATGCGCCAGTAACTCTGGTAGTAAGCTATTGGCAGTGGTTAGATCGTTGTTGTGGAGTGAGATGACGATGCGAGCTACGAGCTCCAGTGCTTTGACACTGTCTAATTCCAAGATGTCGTCGTGGTGTTCGTAGTTGACGCTGATGTTGTTTTGGTAGAGATGAGGCAATAATGCAATCAGTTCATGATGCCGGCGGGATATGACGGCGATGTCTTCGGGCGGCGTACCTGAGGCGATGAGCTCTGCAATTTGCTTAGCAACGCCCGCCCTTTCGTCCAGTGGTGTCATGAAACGGCTCAGTTTGACGGTGGCGCCTGATGACGAGGCGTGGGGGGTTAATTGTTTGGATAAGTCGGGGATGGTGTTTTCCAAGCGGTCGCTGCCTTGGGTGATGACGCTGCGGGCGGTGGTGAGGATTTGCTCTGCCGAACGATAGTTGTCGGTCAGGACGATGACGGCTGGGTCATGATAGTGCTGGCGGAAGCGTTGAATGTTGCCAACATTGGCGCCTTGAAAGCTAAAAATGGCTTGGTCGTCGTCACCGACTGCCATGATGTTTGGCTCAGGCTCGTCGCCAGTCAGATTGAATAATAGCTGTAGCTGTGCCAAATTGGTGTCCTGAAATTCGTCAACCATGATGAACTGGTATTGCTCCTGGAGGTTGGCTCGCAGATCTGGCTGGTGTTTGCATGCGTCTAGCACGTTCAAAATCATGTCATCATAATCAAACAATCCGCGCTGCGCCAGCGCACTATGGTACTGGTCGTACACGTGAGTGACGGCACGCAGCTTAGCGATTGACTCGCTATCCTTTAAGATAAATTCCCCTGCTGCATTCTTT
>CAUVPL010000052.1:0-4782 GCA_963553685.1 uncultured Candidatus Saccharibacteria bacterium | reverse complement strand
AAATATGGTTTAGAACACGAGCAGGCAAAAAATCGTTGGACGTATTACTATGTGGCTGCGTTAGTTGATAAAGAAATAGGTTCAGACTTATTGAAAAGATACGCTTGGGAAAAACTGTCAAGAAGCAGCGCATTGAACTATATAATTCTTACCGCAATTAGCGCACCAACCTACAGTTTAACATTGATTGGAGTGATAAATCCACCGCGCAGCCCTCTAGGTATTGGCCGACCCGCGTTCACAATGCTCATGAGTTTCATGAGCATCGCTTGTACCACATATGACGCTCAAACCTCTGCAAACTACGTTGCGGAGGTTTTTTACTGTCGTACTGCCTAGTCAATGTGACGGTCATTAGGCGCATCACCGACAGCTGCGCGAATTTGCTCAGCAGTGATGATGGTTGTGCTGCCTGGCGCAACTGTGCCCGCCAACAGCTGCTTGGCAACGGTGTTTTCGACAGCGCGCTGCACAACGCGTCGCATAGGTCGGGCGCCAAGGCGTGGGTCATACCCAGCATCAACCAGTAATTGTTTGCCTTCAGGCTCGACAGCCACTTGAATTTTTTGAGGCTCCAGCGTACGGTTAACTCCCGCCAAAATCAAGTCGATGACTTGCAATAGTTCAGCTTTGCCTAGCGGGCGGAACAACACAATTTCATCAAATCGGTTCAGGAACTCAGGACGGAACAAATTAGCATTGATCAGTTCATTGATGAAGGTTTGTTCAAATTGTTCTAGCTGATAGCCACGCTCGATGTATTCACGGATGCGGTCAGCACCAGCATTTGACGTCGCGATGACGATACAGTCACGAAAACTAACTTCTCGGTTCTTCTCATCACGCAAAATACCTTCGTCCAGCAACTGCAGCAGCGTCGTCAGCACTTGCGGGTGCGCCTTTTCTATCTCATCAAGCAACACCACCGAGAACGGCGCTTTTTGCACCTGAGCCGTCAAACTCAGCGGATCGTTTGCGCCATCAGCGATCAAACGAGCCACATCTTCAGCGCGAACGAACTCATTCAGATCCAATCGCACCAAGTTACCTTCACCACCAAAGTACACCTCTGCCAGGGCCTTTGACAGCTCGGTTTTACCAACACCAGTTGGTCCCAAAAACAAGAAAGTACCGATGGGGCGGTCAAGATTTCTCACGCCAGCACGCGCTCGACGGATGGCGTCGGACACCACTGACACGGCACGTGATTGGTTGATCATGCGCTGGTGAATCAATGACTCAAGATTTAACAACTTTTCACGTTCATTGCCGCCAGAGGCCGCAGCGATCTTGATGCCCATGGTTTTTTCCGCCGCATCATCCACTGACTGCGCGGTGATGAGACCACCTTTGGAGATGCTGGCGGTTGATTCCAACACTTTCAGTGCTCGTCCAGGCATGGCCAAATCTTGAACATAGCGATCACCAACTCGATACGCTTCATTGAGCGCCTGCAACATGTACGTCACGCCAAACTGATGCTCAAATGAAATCAGTTGGTCGCGCATAATTTTCATGGTTTCAGCACGATCTGTCGGCTGGACTGCTAGCGTATTTAGCGCATGAGCCAGCTGGGTGTTACGTTGGGAAATTTGCAAAAATCGTTGCTGATCTAGAGACAAAATGATGCGCAAGCGACCGGCTTCCAAAACGGGCAATAGCAAATTGCTCATATCCACCGAACCGACACCCTCTTCAAAAAACAGCTGGGCATTTTCCAAACACAAGATGACATTTTTTGAGGCAAACGCTTCATTGAGCAGTCTCGTTACTAACTGCTCCAATTCACCACGACCGCCAGCTACAGAAATCAACGCTGACGCATCCAGCAAGAACACTTGCTGATATAGCAAATTGGACGGCACTTCCTTATGTCCATCGATCAGCATTTCCGCAAACGCCGCGATGAGCGTGCTCTTACCGACTCCATCTGGACCAACCAAGGCAACATTTTGACGACCGCCCGTATTGAAAATTTGCAGCATCTGATCTAGCACATCAGTATGTGCATCCAGACGCGTCATAATCGTACCGCCCGACACTTGCTGACTCAGATTTTGGGCAAATCGGCTGAGCAGCGGCGTGTAACCAAACGACCAATCTCGCGCTATACCGCCAGTGCGCAGCGGCTTTTCTTTGAAATCTTCAACCAGTGCCTTTAGCCGCTCATACCAGCGAATTCCCTCCAGCACATCCTGAAAGTCCAGCTTCAAACTAGCCAAAATAGCGTCGTGGCTCGGGAAGACTTTAACGATGGCTGCCGCTACGACTGCGCCCGTCACCTTGGGACTATTGGTTTCCTGCCAGATGTCAATCGCCGCTTGCCAGATAGCGTCGGTCATCCGTGGATCATCGGACGCAATGTTACTCAGGAAGTTCGGCGTCAGCCCAAGGCGCACCGCCAAAAATTGACCAGCCCGAGTTTTTGAGATAGCCATCACTAATTCTTGTGGCGTTGGGTTTTTGCTCAATTGACCCAGCAAATCTGCAGCCATGACATCATCAAGCGTCGTCGGATGTTTGCTCACTTCAGCGGTTTTGAGATCACCCTGCCACCAAATCGTCAGCATCACAAATGGACCGCTCATACCCACCAACAACCAACCGATTGGCCCGTGATGAATCACTGACCAGCAGCCCAACAAGATCATCGCTAGACTACACAGACCCAGTAGTAAATGCCAAACATCACCAAAACGAACCGAAAATCGCGCCTTTTGCGACCGCTGGCTATCATAGCGAATTATCGGCTCGATATTCATGACGCTACTCCCATCTGCCAAAAGATGATGCCTATCAGTGGCGCCAATGGCAGCAGCAGCCAAGCCGCAATGATCAGCACGCTCCACAACATTCTAACCAGAAGGCAAATAAGCCCAACTACTATCAAGATTGTCCGCAAAAATGCGCCAAACACCCTGGAGAACGATCTATCAAGAAACGCTCGAAATTGCTCTGGTAATCCACCTTGGACTACACCAGCAGATATTTGCCGAAATGGATTGAATAAGGTTTTCAGCAGCAAGCCAATTGAGAAAAAATCAGCTGTTTTTAATAGACCGATGTATACTTGTCGTACGTGTTTGTAAAACCCAGTACCATACCACCACTGAAAGATTCCCACCAAAAACATACTATCAGTATATCACGACTCGAGCGGTTGGTGCTATAATATCTCTATATGATTCGACACATAGTGACAACCGCCATCGGTAAAGCTGTCCGTGGCGGCATGAGATTACGCGGCGGCGGCTCGGCCTTGCCAGGTCTGGTGGTAGAAAAAATTGATTCAGGCTTCATCCCCCGCGCGCTGCAAGATTTGCCCTACGGTGTTGTCGTAGTGTCGGGAACCAACGGCAAAACCACGACAACAAAAATCGTCGTCGAACTGTTGGAAGCGACAGGCCTCAAAGTCTTCACTAACCGTACTGGTAGTAATTTCTCTCGTGGCGTGGCAGCGGCACTGTTAGGCGCTGTTAACCAGCGAGGCAAATTGGACGCTGACATCGCAGTCCTAGAACTAGACGAAGCCTGGGCTGTTAAGTTTGTGCAGAAAGTGCAGCCAAAATACTCTCTCCTGCTCAACGTCATGCGTGATCAGCTGGACCGATTTGGTGAAATAGACACGGCAGCGGGTTTTTTGGAAAAAATTGCGGCCGCTACTACTGACCGCGTGGTCTTAAACCGTGATGATCCACGAGTCTTCCGCATCCATGAAAAGGCTTCAGCGACGGCATCCTATTTTGGCTTGACCACCGACCTACTGCGACTGATGCCAACAGATGATTCCCTGAAAACCGGCGATGCTGTGGCGAATGAATCAGTCCACGCAGATGTGCTGCTAACAGCCGTGGCGGAACAAGGGGCTGAGTTTTTGATAGACAATACAAACTATAAAACCGAGATTGCTCTGAGTGGAGTGTACAATTTACTAAACGCGGCAGCAGCCATGACTTTGGTCAGAACCATCGTGCCAGAAACGCCAATTCCTGTTCTACTAGATGTGCTATCAAAAGTCAAACCAGCATTTGGTCGCGGCGAAGTCATTACTTACAACGGTACGTCCATTGACCTCCTGTTGGTCAAAAACCCCAGTGGCTTTCGGCTCAGCTTGTTGTCTTTTGGTAAACGACAGCGTCATACCATGATTGCCATTAATGACAATTACGCCGACGGTCGCGACATGAGTTGGCTGTGGGATGTTGATTTTTCTGTGCTGAAGAATGTCAGCGTGGTCAGTGGCGTTCGAGCCTACGACATGGCACTGCGACTAGGCTATGACGAGGTCGCAGTTGGTACTGTCGAACAGGAGTTAGCAAAAGCGCTGGATGAGTTTTTGGCACAAGCACCCACAGAGCCAAAACAGATTTTTTGTAGCTACACCGCCATGACCACCCTGCGACGGTTGTTGAGCGAAAAAACAGATGTGGAGGATATCTCATGACAACGATCAAAATCATCCAACTATACCCCAAAGACATGAACCTCTACGGCGACTGGGGCAACACCTTGACACTCAAAAAACGGTTGGAATGGCGGGGCCTTGGCGTCGAAATCATTGACCATAATCCAGGAGACACAACTGACTTTTCAACTGGAGATATCTTTGTCGGCGGCGGCGGACAAGACGCTGGGCAGCTGGCCATTCAAGACGACTTGTTGTCACGCGGTGAGGAATTGAAAACTCTGGCAAATGACGGCGTTCCCATGTTGCTCATCTGTGGCATGTATCAGTTGTTTGGGCTACAATTTGTTACCAACGACCGCTCCATAAATCCCGGC
>CAUVPL010000051.1:0-4926 GCA_963553685.1 uncultured Candidatus Saccharibacteria bacterium | reverse complement strand
GCGTTCACAGGAGCTGATGGCGTTTAATAATTTACGGTCACAGGTGGCGTATATGCTGGCGATGGGGCTGGATAGCGGCAAGGTGAAAATCCTCGAGAGCTTTCCATTTCTCAATGAGTTCATTAAAGAGGCGCAGATGCACCACCACGAGTACAAAGACAAGGTGTTTGTGTTGGAATCCAAGGAGTCAATCAAGAAGCGGCTCGGTAAATCTCCTGACATATTTGACTCTGTACTGATGGGCTTTTGGCTACAGCTAAAGCACGAGGTAGTGATGGAGTGGGGCGGAATTATGTAATCCGTATATTTACAGTTAGAGGACTATATGAAATTGAAAGACTTTTTGCGCAAATTAAAGTTTCAAAAGCCAGACAGGGATACTGTCATTGAGGCGTGGATAGGGCTACTGATGTTCATCGGTGTGCCATTTTGCATTTGGCTATATTATGGCGGCAAAGTCGCCACGGTGGTATTTGTCGGCGTACAGCTGATGTTTTGGTCGGTTTATTTATACAGGAGCAATAAGTAGATGGGAATTATTAAAACAGCTATGGGATTAAGGGGCGAGCGGCGTGTGAGCGGTGTTGACCCTGCTTTTCAAAGATTATCGATGTTCGATCATTACCGAGCCAGTAGTTACGCGACGGCTTATCCTAACATTCGCACGATTACCAATAAATACATGACGGTGCGGCCGTTTGCGATTGACGGCAACGGCAAGCAAGTGCCGCATGAAGTCATCAACGCCCTGTACCACCCGAATAAATCTGACAGTTCGGTGGCGTTCGCCGAGAAGATAGCCGTATCGACGCTATCGCTGCGTAAGACGTACATTTTGGTGTGGAGTAATTATGGCGGCGTGGCAAAGCCTGGCGGCGACTTCATGGGGCAGGGCGGCAAGAATATTGCCGGCTTTACATTCCTGGAGTTTCCACGAGTCTCTAGGGTTGGCGGCAAGACAACATACACGGTTGGCTCGCAGACGTTCACTGAGGACGAGGTGTTAGTGCTACCTGGCGGTGTTGATCCAAACGACCTATACGCTGGCTATTCGCCATCTGAGGCCTCAAGACGCTGGGCGACGCTCGACGACTACATTGCTGATTTCCAGGCCGGCTTTTTCGAGAACGGAGCAGTGCCAGCTGGGCAATTCATTATTACCGCACCAACACGGCAGGCTTTCCAGGAGAGTGTAGCGATGCTGCAAGATGCTCATCGCGGAGCCGGAAGCAACAACAACGTCACATACACGCACCGTCCAGTCAACATAAAGACTGGCGTCCCGTCGGGCAGTGCGGCCATTGAGTGGGTGCCATTCTCACAGCCAAACAAAGATATTGACTTCGAGAACTTATTTAAGCAGGTTGATAGGCGGATTGACACGTCATTTGGTGTTTCGGCAATCATGAAAGGTATCGATGACACAGCTACGTACGCTAACGCACAAGTGTCAAAGCAGGTATTCGCCGAGAACGTCGTTGATCCATTGCTACTACGCAACTACACACAGCTGACGCACGAGCTGAACCGAATCACCGGCGGCATGGGCGTGGCCATCACCTACGAGTTCACTATTCCACAGGTCGTCGACGAGGTTAAAGTACAGGCTGAGGCTGATGATATTCGGATTAACAGCATCTTGAAGCTAGAGGCGGCTGGATACAGCACCGAGAGTATCATTGATGCGTTGAAATTGCCGAACAACTTTAAGCTGCTGCGTAAGGGTAACTACAAACCGCCAGAAATTGAGAACGATAAGCCAGATGTTGACGAGGGTGACGAGGTGGCAGACGCACCAGATCGCCGCAAGGTTGGCGACACTGGGACTTGGGGAGAAGCGAACGGCATCAGCCCAAAAGCATTAGCCGATAATCAGCCGCAGACGCTCGATGACTTTGAGCAACTGATTTATGACGCAACGACTGAATTTATGCAGAAACAAGTCGACCGAGCCATTTCTGAATCGCACCAGACGGCCGAAAACAGTACTGAAGAGGATGACGAGCAAAACGAATTTGCCGAAGCGCTACTATTGATTATCGTGGCGCTGATGATTGTACAGGGCGCGATCTACTTTGAGGATGGTAAGCAGCTGCTAATAGACAATGGCGTGTCCACTGCCGAGCTAACTGGCTTTGTAGTGGCAGCCTCGACGCAGGAGGCATACCGAGCATATCTGCTAAATGTGGCTCGCTCATACGCTGACGATACGGCTGCCTCAATTCGCCGAGTGCTTGACCATGCAGCGTCGCACGGCTGGGCACAATCTGAGCTAGAGGAGAAGCTGCGTGGCATTATGAAGACCGACGAGTGGCGCGTGCAGCGAATGGCTCGCACTGAAATATCACGAGCCGACGCACTGTCAAGCGTTGAAGCCATGAAGCAAGTGCAAAACCAAACAGGAACGCTGATTGAGAAAGCAATGGAGAGTGAGACCGGCAAGCCGTGTGAGTTCTGCGCCACGTTGATCGATAAGTGGGTGGCTGTTGACGAGCCAATCCTGAATCTGAATGAGGCAATCATTGGCAGAGATGGCGGCATATTCATCAACAACTTTGCACAGAATGACGGCTATGATGTCCACCCGAACGGGCATTGCCACCCGAAGTACCGCGTCGTCAAGGCGTATCTCAACGCTGAGCGGCGAATCATTGATGATGAGATGGCTGATCTGGACTTGCGATGCGAGGAGTGCGGCCGCTACCTGAACGTTAAGGGTGTGACGCAGATGATCGCACAAGTACGTTGCAGCAATGCGAAGTGTAAGTACGTCAATAACATTAAGATCGTAAACGCCGCCTCGACAGACGAGCAGGTGCGTTATGAGTTCGATAAATCGTAATCTGTAGTCTTAGAAATAAGACAAGAGCAAAACGCTCAAATTGGACGGGCAAGCAGGAGTCGAAGCATTAACTTTAACAAGGAAAAAAAGCATGAAGTTCTGGAAGTGGAGCAATTCCGTTTCATCGAATAATCAAGAGCTTATACTTGACGGGCCTATCGCGAGCGATACCTGGTGGGGCGACGAAGTCACACCCGACCTATTCCGCGAAGAACTCAAGCAACATGCGGGCGATTTGACAGTTGTCATTAACAGCCCGGGTGGCGATGTGTTTGCAGGCTTGGCAATCTATAACGCGCTTGTGAATCATAACGGAAATGTCACTGTCAGAGTTGATGGTTTAGCGGCGTCGATTGCATCAGTAATTGCGATGGCGGGTGACAAGATTATCATGTCGCCAGGCTCAATGATCATGATTCACCGTCCGTCCGTTTATGCGGCTGGCACAGTGGATGACATGGAGAAAGCCAAGGATGTGCTGATGAAAATCGAGGAGGGCATCACGCCTATCTACGCCAAGCGAACAGGGCTGAGCGATGAAAAGATCGCTGAGCTGTTGGAAGCGGAAACGTGGATGCTTGCCGATAAGGCTGTCGAGCTTGGTTTTGCCGATGAGGTGTCTGAGGCACCAGAGAAGCAAAAGCAAGACGAGGGCGTACAGAATGCATTTGGTATGAACTTTGCATTCAGTATGTCGGCAGTTAAGCAGGCAGACGCCAAGCCAATGCAGAGCCTGGTTGAACAGATCAAGGCGAAAGCAGAGGCGGAGGCAGCCAAGGCGGCAGAACCAGCCGAGGAAACGACGACTGAACCTGAAACGAAAACTGACGAACCAGCGGCACCGGAAGCCGCGCCAGAGGCAGAGCCTACTGACGAAGCTGAGCAATCAGAGCCGGATGAACCAACTGATAACAATCCTGAGGAGGATACGGAAATGGAACCGAAAGATATTGCAAAGATGCAAGTTAAAGAACCAGCTGATCCAGCAGCTGTTAGCACGACTGTTGCTACAAACTACCTGGATACGCCACAAGCATTGAACGATTTTGCCAAAGTGCTTGTCAAGAACGCAGGCGCAGAGACGAGTGATATTCGTTCAGCATGGGAGAACCATTTAAAAACAACCATGGGCGTAACAAACCCTGAAAAGGTTTTGCCAACACCTGTTGTCGAGGCAATTGAGAGCGCGTTCAAAGCGGGCGGACAACTCTGGAACCTGTTTGACAAGACTGGGCTCGACGCCTACAACACCGCCTGGGATACTAACACCGATGGTGCGTATGGGCACAAAGCTGGCGAAACCAAGAAAGAGGCCAATATCGTTCTTGATAACCGCGTCATCAATGGGCAGTATGTCTACTCGCGTATTGATCTTGACAAGGAAACTCTACGCAAAAACCGGAGTACTGGTTCAATCCTGAAGTATATCTTGACCGAACTGCCAAAGCGTATCGTCGCAAGCATGGAGCGTGCCGCTATTATCGGCGATGGGCGCGAAGCTACTGCTGATGACAAGATTAAAGAGTTTATCTCTGTCAAAGACGACGCCAAAGCTGGTAACGTATTCGCTAAAACCTACACACCGAAGTCTAAAGAGAGCCACCGCACTTCTATTTTAAACGCACGCGACCTAATCGAGGCTGAGGGCGACGTATATATCATCGCAAAGCGTGGTTACGTCACTGCCTTGAAAGACGAGCGCGGCAGCGATGGCCATATGTTGTACACGCCGGGCGTCAACATCCTAGAGGACTTGGAACTTGCCGGCAAGTTTACGCCACAGTGGTTCAACGACACCAATGACGCCGATAACGACGCGTACTTGGTTGTACTCAACAAATACAAAGTTGTTGGCGACATGTCGATTGAATCATTCAGCAACTTTAAGCTGGAGAATAACAAGCAGCAGTACTTGCAAGAAATCTTTGCAGGTGGCGGCTTGAGCGGCATCGCAGCAGCAGTGGCTATTAAGCATGTAGCCTAACAGAGAGGGGCGTAAGAGATGGCAGTACTGGTAACTAAAGAAGATATCGAGGGCGTACTTTTACGCCCCCTTTCTGATACCGAAAATACTTACTTTGAGC
>CAUVPL010000050.1:0-4964 GCA_963553685.1 uncultured Candidatus Saccharibacteria bacterium | reverse complement strand
AAAAAAAGAAACGTACAATAGCAGCAACCGTTTTGTAAACTTTTCTAAAATTGAGAATATTTTACAAAACGCAAGTATTGAGAGCTTAAGACTGGCGACGTACATATATTCTGAAGATTTCTTTAATCAGCGACATGCTGAAAAAATGGTATTAGTGAGCTATGAAAAGCTTTTTTCTATGCTAAAAGATACAAAATATGATGATCTGATGGTCAATATGGAACTCTGCATGAATGAGCTATCTGCGCTGGGTATGGTTGAAATCCTGCATGGTAGGCTTGGTGGACCTTTTATGTACGGAACATTATTCGGTAATATTGTCATTGAATATATTAACGAAGAATAGAGAGGGTTTATCCGCACTGTCAAATTTATTGATTTATATGCACATCTCTGCTAGTATAATACATACAGCACCTCGACTTGGGTTCGTCCCCGTCGAGGTTTTTGGTATAATAAGGTGTATGAAGAGGGTATATGTCGATGGTCAAAATTTTTTGTATAAAGCCGCCGAGGTTTTGATTGAGCATGGCAAAATATCCTCAAAGGACGAGCTAACGAAGATAGACATTAGGTCGCTTGTCGAAAATATCGTTGGCGTCGGTGTGGAAATTGTGTTTTATGGCGCCAGAGTGCAAGTTCGCAGAGATCTTGACGATTCAATTCTAGAGAAAACAACGCGTTTTTCGGATGTGGCGCGACGGTTAAGAAATACTTTGAAAAATCAAAACATTACTTTCAACGAAGTCGGTAAATTAAAAGTGCGCGATAGCGATGTGTGTCATAACTGTCAACACAGAGATCTGCGTATGCAAGAAAAGGGTGTTGATGTTGGTATTGCGGTGGATATTGTTGTTGATTCATTAAGCGGACTGGTTGATGAGGTTATACTGGTAAGCTCAGACACTGATTTACTGCCAGCTATTCGGGTTGCGAAAGCTCGGGGTGTAAAAGTTACGTATATTGGTTTTAGTGATAAAATGACAAGAGCTATTATAGCAAGAGCTGATGCTAGCGAAGTAATTCGCAATCAAGAAATTATTGATGCGTTTGATGTATATAATAATATGCAATAAATAGCGCATATATTGTTGGCAGGTTTGTTTTTTACGGCGTAGAATAATAGCTATATGACAAAAATACTTGCAATAATTTCCACCCACGGTAACGAATTATTAGGCCCAAATGTGCTAGCATATATGCTCTCCAAAAGATCTAAGCTGCTGGAGGATATAGAATTTATCATAGCTAATCCTGTCATCGAATTTCGTGGCTTATGAGATACCTAATCCACACCTAAATGATGATTTGTATAAGCAGGTCTGTAATGTTTAACGCGGTACTACTGGAAACTAGAAAATCCGCAGCATGATTGGGGATTAGAAACCACATTTGACACGGCGGCAAATAATTGATAATATACATCTAAGTATGGTCGTTGCCATAGTGTGATAAGCGAAAGGAAAGAGGGGAATAGTTTATTAATGAACGATAAAGAACCAAGATGGGGGGCGATAAGTGATCGGAGTGGAGAAGGTGACAGTCGCCATGCAGAGGGTAGCGACTGGTCAGATTTAGCCCAATATGGCGTAGATGCTGATGACTTGTCGCCTAGCAGCGTTGCCGATTGGGAGCGTGTAACTGGGACGTATCAGAATTTTATTGATGAGCTGGAAAAGAGTGGTGATCCAGATCTAGCAGCTATAGTAGAGGAAATGGGTCGAAATGGTGCGGAGTTACTTGCCGATTCGCTGCGGGATTTGGCTGAGACTAATAGCGAATTGCGGCGACTTGAAGAGCAAAGAAGACGGCAAGAAGAACGATTTAAGGGTTCTTCGCTTGGAAGTTGGCTGCGACGTCGCCGGCGGTAAACATGACATCGTTGTGGTACTGATGTACATGATTCACGATGAAAACTGATATTGACGCGCCAGCTCGAGCGTATGCAGCACATGTGAAATGGCAAGAAATCAGTAGCTGCATGAAATGATATAATTACACTATGACGAAACCGTTTTTACTACTACAATCACGACCTGAGACTGAAGCGTCAGATGATGAATATCAAGCATTTTTGAAATTTGGCGGGCTGGAGGCTAACCAATTGGTGCGGCTGAGGCTGGAACGCGGTGATGAACCAGTGGTGAATTTGGATGATTATGCTGGGATTATCATGGGTGGCGGCCCGGCCAACTTCGCGTATGACGAAGCGCAAAAATCGCTCGAGCAGAAGCAATTTGAAAGCTATATTTTGCCGTTGATGCGTCGAATCATTGAGGCAGATGCGCCGTTTTTGGGAGCTTGTTTGGGTGTTGGCGCGGTGGTGACGGCCATGGGTGGACAGATGAGCTTTGACTATCCTGAGGCGGTTGGCGCGGTGGATATTGCTGCAACGCACGAAGGCGAACAGGACGACTTATGTAAAGATTTTCCAGCAGTTTTCCGCGGTTTTGTCGGACATAAAGAGGGCGTAATTGACCCGCCAAGCGGTTGTACGGTGTTGGCTCGCTCAAGCACGTGCGTGCAGATGTTGCGTGCTGGCAACAATGTTTACGCCACGCAATTTCACCCCGAACTTGATGCTGACGGTCTGGCGCTACGCATCAATATTTATAAACATGCTGGCTATTTTGCCCCCGAAGAAGCCGACTTATTGATAGCTAACGCCCAGCAAGAAGCCATCACTTGGCCAGAGTTGGTGCTGCGACGGTTTGTGGAGCGATACCGCTGAAAGAGTAAAATGGTATAATTGTCTCTATGCGACAATCTCAAAAAACAATCATTCAACAAGGAAGGCTATTTAAGATTTTCTGGCAAGCGCTGTTGGCGGCGGTGCTGGTGGTGGTCGTGAAATATATCATTCGCCAGTATCATCTGGAGCTGATTCCGCAGAGTTCGCTACACAACAGTGTTGTGTCCAGTGTGGTGTTTGTCATCGGTTTTTTGCTGTCGGCGACAATTGCTGATTATAAAGAGTCGGAGCGTATTCCGGCGGAATTTGCGGCGCAGCTGGAGGATATGTATGACGATGCAGTGCAGATTTACGCTAGTTACCCGGTGTTTGATTTGGACGGATTTCGCAAGCAGCTCAGGAAAGTGGCACTCAGTTTCGTCGACGATGCGCGCAAGCGGTCGTATGACGCACGCAAAGACATTCGCACCCTTGGCGACTACTTTGCCGAAATGGAGCGGGGTAAGGTGCCACCAAACTTCATCGTCAAGCTCAAGCAGCAACAGACGGTACTGCTCAGATCGCGCCACCGCGTCAACTACATTCAGCGTATCAAATTCATCCCTTCAGCGACCATCCTGGCGCGCTCCATCGTAGCGGCGCTGATCATCCTCTTGATGATCACTGATATCGATCCATTTTACGCGGGCTTGGCGATTGTCGGTACCATCACCTTCACGCTGGTGTATATGCTCATCTTGATCAAAATCATTAGCAAACCGTTTCATAAGGCCGGCAAAACTCGCGATGATGTCAGCCTCTTCCTGATCAATGACGCAGCTGATTATTTGGGTAGCCGTAAGAAAGACGTGTAGAATAGTCTATATGAGAGAAATTGAGATAAAAGTTAGATTGCAAGATAAAGAAGGACTGTTGGCCGCGCTGGCGGCTAAGGGTGTTGTTCTCAGTGAGCCAGTGCATCAGCGCGATCAAGTGTTTGGTCTGCCGGGAGAAGCTGGCGGCGACGGCAACACGGCGCCTTGGCTGCGGGTTCGTACCGAAACACATGGGCAAGGCGAAAATGAAACCAAGCGGACGCTGTTCACTCTAAAACGATCAGTGACTGGGCAGTTGGATAGCATTGAGCATGAAACAGAAGTTGGCGATCCAGACGTCATGATCGCTATCGTTAAGGAGCTAGGTTTCGTGTCGTTTTCGGACGTGTCAAAGACTCGCCAGACTGGCAAACTGAACGATGTGGAAGTATGCATCGACTCGGTGGAGGGTTTAGGCGACTTTATGGAGCTGGAGCAATTAGCCGATGAGGGTGCTGATCCTGTCACTATAGTCAATGGTCTGTGGCGCGAGATGGCTGAGTTGGGGATTAGTAGCCGGCACGATGAGGTGACGGATGGCTATGATATTCTGATGAAGAAGTTGAGAGAGCAGTAAAGGCGCTCAATTATCTTAATTGAGGTGCGCCTACGCTTGGCATTTTACAGTCCATCACTCCTCCTGCTATAATAACCATATGCATATTATTCTTGGTGGGACGAGTGGGCTTGGCCTGGAGATGGCGCGGCAGCTCAGAGAAAGCGGTAAGCGCGTGTTGGCGCTGGGGAAGACGCATAACGTTCAGGAGCACGGCGAGGGCTTTCCGTTGGACGTGTACTATCCCGAGCAAGTGGAGGCAGCGCTGGCGCGGATTGAGCAGATTCTGGGCGGCGATGCTATTGAACAATTTGTCTGGGCAGCGGGCTATGGCTGGCGTGGTAATTTTGAAGATCAGCTGGATGCACGCTCCATGGCAGAGGTGAATTTTGCTGGTGCGTTGCCGTTGGTACAGTGGGCGTGGCGCAAGATGGCCCGTCAACATCAGAAGTCAGTATTAACCATCATCGGTTCGACCAGTAGCGTCAAAGCTCGCGGGGACGAAGCGGTATATGTGGCGACCAAACACGCCCAAGCAGGACTGGCGCGCAGTTTGGGAATGCAGGCGGATGAACAGAAATTGCCACTGAAAGTCGCGCTGTTTTTGCCTGGCGCCATGAAAACGCCGTTTTGGGATGGCCGAGAGCTACCAGTTGATTATTTGTTCTTCAATGACCCAACTAAAGTAGCCGCGCACATCATTAACGCGGTCAATCACCAGCAGCAACCATTCCTCGAATGGGCGCTACCAAAGGGTACGTTGACGTAAGTTTTTTTCGTGATATAGTCAAGCTATGGAACTGATGGGTATAAACATTGTCGTTATCGGCGGCGGTACAGGTAGCTTCACATTACTGAGTGG
>CAUVPL010000049.1:0-4997 GCA_963553685.1 uncultured Candidatus Saccharibacteria bacterium | reverse complement strand
GAATATGGGAATAATAGGGAAATTGACTTCCCTAGATTTTATATGACAGCCGTCCTATGATGGAAGTAAAAGGAGTGTAGATCATGAGTTTAGAAGAAAAGGTACACAATGCACAGATAAAGATATTACGAGAACTGCTATTTTTACCGACTGCTCATTTTGCTATACTGCAGTGAGCCACTGGGCTTGACAGTGACCATGTCAAATTCCACATCAAACGACTCGTGGCGTTGGGCTACGTGACGAAGACAGCTGATGGCTACATGCTTTCGATCAAAGGAAAAGAATATGCCAATAAGCTAGATACTGATGCTGGTGTGATTGAGCGTCAGCCAAAGGTAGCGGTGTTGTTAGTTGTTGAGCGGCAGCACCATAATGAGAAGCAATACCTTCTGCAGCAGCGGCTTAAGCATCCATATTATGGTTTTTGGGGTGCGCCAACTGGCAAAGTACGTTGGGCGGAGTCTGTTGTTGGGGCAGCAGCACGTGAACTCGCTGAGGAAACGGGACTGCATGGAACCTTCGTGCACCGTGGGGTCTATCACGAGCGGGTTCGTCACAGCTAAACAAATGAAATCGTTGAGGACAAACTATTTCATCTGATGTTTTGCGATACCGTCTCGGGCACGATGGTCAAAGAATTTGAAGACGGCAAAAATGCTTGGCGCACGCGTGAAGAGATGGAGAGTGAACCAAAGAAATATAAGAGCTTCATGCGCGAAATGGCGGCATGTATTGATGGGCATGGTGAACTAACAGAAGTGATATATGAATATGGCGCGACGGAATTTTAAACCACCTCGGGCGGTGCTTTGCGGCTCATACACGCGTGACAGGGCAGGACTTTTCCGGGTCTATGATGAGCTTGTTGTGACTGGCTGCCAGGTTTTATCGCCACGACGGATGCAGTTTGATAATGTAGCATTTGTGCGAGACATTGCCGAGCAAGGTATATCACCGCAAGCGATCGAAGCCTGTCATTTATCAGCAATTCGTCAAGCAGATTTTGTGATGCTTCATGCTCCAGATGGTTATGTTGGGCTGAGCGCAGCAATGGAAATTGGTTTTGCGACGGCTCAAAAATGTCCAGTTTTTTCACGCACAGCACCGCAAGACATTGCACTGCGCGAATTGGTAAAAGTTGTGCCCAGTGTATATGATGTGCTGTGTGTAGTAGGTCTACGATAGATAATTTTATGCTGTATAATGCGTAATCAATCTAGCCATATAATGTAGAATAAATAATATGACTAGGTATTGCGCTGGTCTATATTAATTAAGCACGAAGGCTAATAGCAATATGCATGATAACGTTGTGATGAAGTTGACAAAACTTGCCGAGGGCAACGAGACTTACGCTGACTTCAATAAGCGCATCGTCAATACCAAGATGTCAGTCATCGGTGTGCGGGTGCCGGATTTGCGGCGGCTGGCGAGGGAGTTGGCACCTGATGTGAGTGCGGCAGAAATCAGTGCATTACTGAAAGAGAAGAACGAGTCATTTGACTACGTGCTGCTGTGTGGGCTATTGATCACGCATGCTCGGCTTGATGATCAGACAGCGATTGATCTGACTAGACGATATTTGCCGTGTGTTGATTCGTGGGCGCACATTGACGTGTTCATTGAGAAAAAGCGACGATTTGCCGGTGAACTGTGATGGAATTTTGCGCTGGAATGTTTGCAGAGTGAGGCTGAATTTACAGTGCGCTACGGTGTGGTTTCTTTGATGACTAATTTCCTTGACGAAGCGCATATCGACAAAGTTTTTGTAGCGCTACAAAACGTCAGGCATGATGGTTATTACGTCAAAATGGCGCTGGCTTGGCTGTACGCTACGGCGGCGGTGCACTTTTTTGAGCTGACGCTGGCTGAATTAGAAAACGGACATATTGACACTTGGACGCGCAATAAAGCTTACCAAAAAATGCGCGAATCACGGCGATTCACGCCCAAACAGCAGGATGTCATTGCTAAATATAAAGCAAAAGAATATTGCCAGTAATTACCGGCCTGCGGCTTGGCTCTACAAAAGTCGAATAGTTACAGATAAGATGATATACTAGTAACTAGTATGAAAGTCAGCCTAAACATTATCAAACAATTGATTAATTTTGAATTGCCTCCCGTAGATGAGTTGGTGGCGCGGGTCAATCAGCAGCTTGGCGGTGTCGAAGAAGTGATCGACCTCAACGCCAAGTATGGTGGCGCGCGAATTGTCCGGGTGGTTGAATGCACTAAGCATCCTGATGCTGATCGGCTGAGCGTGACCAAGATCGATGATGGTGGCGTGGTGGCGGATGTACCGCGCGATGAGGACGGTCTGGTGCAAGTGGTTTGCGGCGCACCGAATGTGCATGTGGATATGTGGGCGGTTTGGCTGCCGCCAAAAAGCGCGGTGCCGGCGAGTTTTGATGACGACGAGCCATTCGTGCTGGATGCGCGGCCACTGCGTGGCGTGCTCAGTCAAGGTATGTTGGCGGCGGCGGATGAGCTGGATATCGGCACGGATCACGAGGGAATCGTTGAGATTCGTGAACAGGACGTGCCGGCGGGTGTTGAGCTCACGGCGGGTGCGAGTTTCGCGGAGACGTTTGGCTTGGATGATTACGTATTGGACATTGAAAATAAGATGTTTACGCACCGGCCGGATTGCTTTGGGCAACTCGGCGTGGCGCGCGAGATTGCTGGGATTTTTCACCAGCAGTTTACTAGCCCCGATTGGTATAAATCAGTCCAGCAGTTCACGAGCGCTGAGGGTTTGGATTTAACGGTTACCAATGATGCACCAGAATTAGTGCCGCGCTTTATGGCGGTAGCAATTCGTGATGTTACTGTGCAGCCAAGTCCGCTGTGGCTGCAATGCCAGTTGGTGGCGATGGGCGGCAAGCCGATTAATAACATTGTTGACGCGACAAATTACATGATGCTGATGACGGCGCAGCCAACGCACGCCTATGATTATGACAAATTGCGCGGTTCTACACTCGGGGCGCGGCTGGCTCGTGATGGCGAGAAAGTCAGTCTGCTTAGTGGCAAGGAGTATGAACTGACGACGGACGACATCGTCATTGCTGATGGCAAGGGTGTGATTGGTCTGGCGGGAATTATGGGCGGTGCTGACACTGAAGTTTCGGATGGCACAAAAAACATCGTCCTGGAATGCGCCAATTTTGACATGTACGCACTGCGCCGCACGGCTATGCGACACGGTATTTTTACCGACGCGCTGACGCGGTTTAATAAGGGCCAGTCGCCGCTCCAAAATGCTGCCGTGCTGAAGCGGCTGATGAGTATGGTTGGCGGCGTGCAGGCGAGCGAAGTGTTTGATTTGAAACAATTTGATGACTGGCTTGATGATTATTTTGATGGAAAATACACACCAGCAAACATTGATATTGATAGTAAGTTTATCAACGAAAGACTAGGCTTGGAACTATCCGATGATGATATTTGCGCTTTGCTCAATAATGTTGAGGTTCATAGTCACAGCATGGAAGAAGTGTCTGGCTACATTTGCATCCAATCGCCGTTCTGGCGCACCGACCTTGAGCTGCCTGAAGATATCGTCGAAGAAGTTGGCCGGTTGTATGGCTTTGACAAGTTACCGCGCCAATTGCCGCGTCGCAGTATCAAATCAGCGCCGAAAAACCTGCGCCGCGGACTGAAAAATGCCGTTCGCCAAAGTCTATCGCGCGCCGGTGCCAACGAAGTCTTGACCTACAGCTTCGTTCACGAACGCATCCTGAAAAACGCTGAGCAAGACATCAGTCAGGCATACAAATTGTCAAACGCCCTCAGCCCTGATTTGCAATACTATCGTTTGACTGTGCTACCGAGTTTGCTCGACAAGGTCCACGCCAACATCAAGGCTGGGCATGATGAATTTGCCTTGTTTGAAATGGGCAAGGGGCATATCAAAATGCACGGTTTAGGTGAAGATGGTCTGCCAGAAGCCAGTCAGTTCACCGACATCGTCTATGCTGCCAAAAAGCCAGGAGCGGGTGTGCCATTTTACAAAGTTCGTCGCTTGGTTGAGCAGCTAGCACACGACCTTGGTGCCGAGTTAGTATTTAAGCCGATTGAACAAGAACGTAATTTCCCAGTCACGGCACCGTTTGACCAGTCGCGCAGTGCGCTAGTCGAGACAACCGACGGAACGTTCATTGGTATGGTTGGCGAATTGAAACAGTCGGTCATCAAGAACTTCAAACTGCCGACGTACGTGGCAGCGGCGAGCCTAGATACAGCTGGCCTAGAAGTCGTTTACGCTAAGCAAGGTAGTCATTATCAGCCGCTCAGCCGTTACCCATCGACCAGCCGTGATATTTCGCTGAAACTACCAACCAATGTCAATTATGCATCTGTCGCTCAAGGCATTGATCGCGTTCTCAAAGCAGTGGAGATTGATGCGGCCTTTCGTGTGGTGTCTATCTACCAGCCTTCAGACGACACATCGACGAAAACGCTAACTTTCCGCTTAGTCTTTACGAGCCACCAACGCACCTTGGTTGATTCTGATATCACGCCTATCATCGAATCGATCCAGCAGACCATGCAGCAAGCTTACGGCGCGGAGCTTGTCTGATGAAATCGCTGCTCCGCACCCTTGGTTATACGCACAATATGCTGCCATTTTATGCCAAGATTAGCCTGTGTTCTGTGTTGGTGGCGCTGACTGGTATCGCCATGCCATATGTCATATCGCGGGCTACTACTTTGATGGTGGAAGTGGTTGAAGGCAACAACATCGGCGTCGGTCAGGTATTGTGGTTAGCGGCTTTGCTGTTGGTGTTTGATGTTGCCAATGTGTTGATTCGTAATTTAGGTGGCTATTGGGGTGACGTTATGTCCACCAAGCTCAAAGCGCAGTTGTCGACGCATTATTATCATCATCTGCTCAGCCTGCCGCAGAGTTATTTTGACGGAGAGCTGACAGGCACCATCATCAACCGCCTGAACCGGGCTATCACTGAGATGAGCAATTTCCTGAACAT
>CAUVPL010000048.1:0-5049 GCA_963553685.1 uncultured Candidatus Saccharibacteria bacterium | reverse complement strand
ACCTCCATCTCACCGAAACGCTGACCACCGAACTGTGCTTTACCACCGAGTGGCTGCTGAGTCACCATGGTGTATGGACCAGTTGAGCGGGCGTGAATCTTGTCAGAAACCATGTGGTGCAATTTGATCATGTGCATCACACCGACCGTGGTGCGCTCTTCAAAGGCTTCACCGGTTCGACCATCAAACAATTGACTCTTACCGTCGCGTGCTAGCCCTGCTTTTTCTAGTTCATCAGAAATTGTTGCTGATGGCACACCATTAAATGATGGGGTTGCGACGCGGTAGCCTAGCGCTCGTGCCGCCATACCCAGGTGTGTTTCAAACAACTGACCGAGGTTCATACGACTTGGCACACCCAGTGGGTTCAAAATCACGTCAATTGGCGTACCGTCTTCCATGAACGGCATGTCTTCAACTGGCAGAACCTTTGCCACCACACCCTTGTTACCGTGACGACCAGCCATCTTGTCACCAACACCAATCTTGCGGAGCTGGGCTACAAAGATTTGAATCTGCATCAAGACACCAGCCTTCAAGTCATGGCCATTTTCACGGCTAAAGATCTTGACGCCAACGACTTTACCACCACCAGCATTGTTCATGCGCTGTGAAGTGTCGCGGACATCCTTGGCTTTTTCACCAAAGATGGCGCGCAGCAGGCGCTCCTCAGAACTGAGCTCCTGTTCACCCTTTGGTGTAATCTTACCAACCAAAACGTCACCGGCCTTGACCTCAGAACCGATCTGGACAATACCGTTTTCGTCCAAGTGACGCAGGCTTTCCTCAGAAACATTTGGAATGTCGCGAGTAACAATCTCTGGGCCCAATTTGGTTTCACGAACTTCAACATTGTAGTCCTTGATGTTGATGGATGTCAGTGTGTCGTCTTGTACCAATCGGTTAGACAAAATTACCGCGTCTTCCATGTTGTAGCCACCCCATGGCATAAAGGCCACCAACAGGTTGCGTCCCAGTGCAATTTCGCCTTCTGCAACTGAAGCACCTTCGATCAGGACATCGCCCTGCTTCACCTTATCGCCGCGCTTGACGCGAACTTTTTGGTTGTAGCAGCGGTCGTCATTGTTTTTGACGAAATGGCGGAGTTCATATACTTTGACGCCGTCGCTGTATTTGACATGAATTTCATTTGCATCAGCTTTGACTACTTCACCGTCACCTGACGCCAAGGTTAAGTGACCACTGTTTGCAGCAATGGACTTTTCGACACCCGTACCAACAGTTGCTGGTTCTGGTGTGAGCAGCGGTACTGCCTGGCGCTGCATGTTTGAACCAGTCAAGCTACGGTCGATACGGTTCTTTTCAATGAATGGAACCAAAGCCGCAGTTGATCCCAAAATCTGCTTGTGCGCTGCGTCCATGTAGGTAACTTGGTCAGCATCAACCTGAGATGGCTGCATGTTGTTACGAGCCGACACGCGCTCGTCACGGAAGGTACCGTCTTTGTTCAACACAGCACCAGCATCAGCGATCACTTCAGCTGCTTCTTGCGCCGCGTCCAAATAGACAACATCGTCAGTCACACGACCGTTAACAACCTTGAGGTATGGCGTTTCGATAAAGCCGTATTCATTGACCCGTGCGTAGGTGGCGAGGTTCAGCACCAAACCAACGTTAGCACCTTCTGGCGTCTCCACCGAACAGATACGGCCATAGTGTGTTGGGTGAGCGTCACGAACGTCAAAACCAGCGCGCTCACGGCTCAAACCACCAGGACCCATCGAGCTCAAACGACGTTTGTGGCTCAACTCAGACAGTGGGTTAACCTCGTCCATCAACTGGCTCAACTGTGAGCTGGTAAAGAACTCGCGAACTGCTGCCACCACTGGCCGCGCATTGATCAACTGGCTCGGCGTAATGTTCTCCATGTCAGCCACGCTCATCCGGTCCATGGCATTACGCTGCATCCTGAGCATGCCAACGCGGAACTGACGGGCAATCAGTTCGCCAACCAGCTTGACGCGGCGATTGCTCAGTGCATCGATGTCATCAGCTGGCTCTTGGGTGTTGTTGAGGCGAATAATCTCGCGGATGATGGCCACTAGGTCGCTCATCTGGAAAATACGGTTTTCAGCGGTGTTAGCAACGTCGAGACCCAGGCGCTGGTTCATCTTGTACCGGCCGACCCGAGAATAATCAAAGCGCTTGAAATCAAAGAACATTCGCTCAATCATCTGACGTGCGTTATCAACCGTCGCCAAATCACCCGGCCGCAGGCGACGATAGACTTCAATCAGCGCTTCATTGGCACCACGAGTTGTGTCCTTATCCAAGGTTTCTTGGATGTAGCTAGTCTCACCAGTGTCAATGTCAGCAAACAGTTCGCGAATTTCCGAAGTCTTTGGATGGCCCAAAGCCCGTAGCAATGTCGTCACTGGCAATTTGCGACGACGGTCAATCTTGACATAAATCGCACCATTTGGTGCAGTCTCAAACTCCAGCCAGGCACCACGACCTGGAATCATCTTGGCGCCGTAGTAATTACGACCAGCCACGGTGTCAGCAGTAAAGAATACACCGGCTGAACGGATCAGCTGGCTAACCACCACACGCTCCGTACCGTTGATGATAAAGGTACCGCGCTCGGTCATCCATGGATAATCACCAAGGTAGATTTCCTGCTCTTTAACTTCGCCCGTGACTTTGTTGGTCAATTCGACAGTCGCGTGCAGTGGCGCTTCAAACGTCACATTGTTTTCCTTGGCGAACTGATCGGTAGTCTTTGGTTCGTCAAATCGATACGCACCGAATCGCAATGACAATTTCTGACCAGTATAGTCGTCAATTGGGTTAATTTCTGAAAAGATTTCGCTCAAACCATCCTCGACGAACCAGCGCCAAGAATCTTCTTGATGAGCGATCAGGTTTGGCAGCGGCAACGAGCTGTCTTCAGAGGTGAAGAACACACGTCCGCCATCCGTGGACTGTTGTTTTGCCACAGGTATGAACTCCTCGCTTTAGTTTAATTTAGTGATCACGGCCGGAAGATCCCTAATTCACGACTGCAACAAAAGCGATGTGCCCGTTCGCTTTGTTTCTCCCTGTCGTGAATACACTACTTCTCTAACTACCAGTATGCACGAAACCAGGTCAAAAATCAATATTATTTTTGGAGATTTCTTGGAGAATGTGCTGATGTACGTCAGTCGGCGAACGCTCAGCCAAAATCAGTGGAATATTGTGCGTTTTGGCAACAATTTGATAGCCGTCATTAATCTTCTGTTGGAATGCATCATCACGCGATTCAAAACTGTCAACCGCCTCTGTCACACCACGTTCAGCGATGCGTTGCTGTCTGATGCGGTCGTCTGCAAATAACATCACCACAAAGTCAGGGTTCATGTACCGCTCATGAGTAAAACGTTTGGTCATATTGATGATGGCGTCCTCTGCCACACCCTCGCCATGGCCCTGATACACCAAGGTCGACACGTAATTCCTGGAACTCAATACCACCGCACCGCGCTGCAAGGCTGGCTCAATTTTGTGAAACCACAGTTCACGCCGCGCTGCACTGAACAACAGCACATTAACCTCTGGATCCAGCTTGAACCGATCGTCTTTCAAAACTCTCCGATATTCATTGGCGACTGGCGTAGTTTTAGCCTCATCATCACTGCCTGGCTCCTCGACAACAACAACTTCATGGCCGCGCTCTCTCAGCCAGGCCGCCAACAGATCCACCTGAGTGGATTTACCCGTGCCATCATTGCCCTCAACGACGAGATATTTGCCTGCGACATTTGGCGAATTTTCCATCACAACAGCCCCTGGCTCAAGCCGTCAATTGGTACGGGGGTTTTGCGCCTGTCACGGTACGTCTTTGGTAGTAACATCTCTGGCTGCCAACTGGCGATGATTTCCTTCAGGTCGCTACTGGTCTGATATTTATCACTGACCTTACGCGTGCCAGAGCCATAACCGCCCTCAACTGGTCCAGTTTTGTGAAAAATCATTTGACCAATGCGTTCGCCGACAGGTAGCACCACACTTTCATGCATGTTAAGGTTATAGATTTCCAGCGTAATCCGATTGATATACCCTGGGTCAATCCAGCCAGCGTCAAAGCAGACCGCCACGCCATTGCGCCCCCACGAACTACGGCTCAACACCTGCGCTGCGCCGCCCTGTGCTCGAATGCCCACAAACTCGTGCGTGTGCGCCAGAATCCGCTCGCCAGGACGCAACACGATGATCGGATGGTCTGGTGGGATATTTTGAAATGGCGTTGCATCATGTTCCTTGCACCATTCGGCATGCGGCATAGCTTTGAGCGGACCCTTGAAATATTTGGCAACATAGGCTGCGTCAAAGGGATTGTAGACGCGATATTCGCCCTCAAATTCCTGCTTATAGTAGTAGTGACCCAACGTAAAATCCAAACTGGCTTCTGCCACATGGTCTGGATTGAACGGTTGACAGACGATGACGTCGTCGTTGATGGCTTGGCGGATTTCGATATTGCTATAAACAGTCATATTTATTTACTCCATAAAATATACGGTTTAACACTAGTGAATAACATATTTTTTGGTTTGCCATGCGTTTTGATAAGGTGGGTGTGTTGATGAGCGACGGATTTTTGTTTATTTTCTGGAGCGCGAGCGTAAACGGAATATCCCTGCTCTTCGTACTCAGCGATCACGTCCATCAATTCAGCTCGCTCTGTCTTATTCAGCTGGTAGATGCCTTCAACATGACGCCTGGGGACGACCATGATGTGATCAGCTACTTCATGACTGTCCCAAATCTCATATGGAAACAGATTGTCTGTCACCAAAAAATGCTCGTGCGCCACTCGCACCTGCTTATCCTCTGGACTAAATTGGCAAAAGTTACACCCAGGTGTTGCCTGCTGTTTCATCATTTTCCGATATTTGACATAGCGCTGCTCTGTCGACCGTCGCCGATATACCATGTTCCCTCCGTTTTCCTCAGTATCTGTTAAAAGTATAACACGTCTGACATAAGCATCATACACTGGTTTTCGCCCTCAAATATACGTCATAGCAACATCATATCATGACA
>CAUVPL010000047.1:0-5078 GCA_963553685.1 uncultured Candidatus Saccharibacteria bacterium | reverse complement strand
GGCGACCACCGAGATCTACACCGTTAGAGACACTCTTTCCCTACACGACTCTCTTACGATCTGTAATAAAGTAGGGAGTAGGCACTTGACGTGCTATATTTCCTTTGGTACTATGGTTGACGTGTCTCGCGCCGAAGCATTGAGTTGCGGTTTGTAATAAAGGTCGAAGCGCGTGAGGCTGCATTTAGTACGAAGGAGTACAAATACATGCCGATAGCAATCAATTTTGTGTCATCCCGACGCAAAAAGATCGCAGTGGATGTAGTGCCTGCCGAATGGCAAACATACATAGCACAATAACATATCTAAAACCGCCCGAGCGCTAAACCCGGGCGGTTTTAGATTGGCTAAGTTGATTTATTCAGCTTTTTTCTCCTCAGTAGAGACGCCTGCTGCTTTGAGCGCGTTTTCTACCTCAGCGTCAATACTGTTGAGGTCTTCTACTTTTTTGCCATTAATGAAGATGGTTGGTGTAGCGGTGATTTCGTGTGCACGACTGACGGCAGTGTCGAAACTGATTTTTTGCAATACGCGGTCGCTTGTCAGGTCATTGGCAAAGCGTGATTCATCAAGCTTGAGCTGCTTGGCGTAGCCCATGAAGATATCGTTGCGTTCGTGGTTTTGAGCGTTACTCCATGCGTCTTGGTTTTCGTAGAGCAAATCGTGCATTTCCCAATATTTACCTTGCAAGCCTGCCGCTTCAGCTACTGACGCTGCTAGGCGAGCGTGAGTGTGACCAGACAGTGGGAAGTTGCGGAAGATTAATTGCACATTGTCTTTATGCTTTTCGATGGCTGATTTAATGCGTGGCGCGACCGTGCGGCAGCCTGGGCATTGATAATCACCATACTCAATGACCGTAACTTTAGGCTTGTCAGCCCCAAAGGTGTGCTCCTGAATGTCGCCATTACGCTTTTCAGCAGGGATAATTTTTGTAAGTTGATCTTTGGCGATATCACTAATGTCTAAGCGGTGTGTTACTGACAAATATACCATGCCACCAAGTATCGTCACCACGATTGCGATAAATACGCCCCAGGTTTTTCCGTTCATTCTTGTCCTCCAAATTAACTCTAGCAATAATAGCATAAAATCAGGTAAAATAAAACCATGAGTGTATTGCTGTTAAGTGTTATATATGGATTGATTATCGTTGTTTTGATATTGGTGTTGGGGGTACATCCACAACTGTCATCGCACAGTCAATTTGAGTTGAAGCGCCGGGCGCATCGGGGCGACAAAGAAGCCAAGCTGTTGCTGAAACGCCGCATCTACTTGGCTGATTTATTTTCGTTGCAGCGGGTGATCACAGCATTATTATTGGTGTCGCTCAGCGTCATCGGCGTGGAGTTATTTCATTGGCTAGTTGGTTTTTTGGTGTCGCTCGTCATTGCGCTATATTCGGGCGCTCTGGCCCGCTTGTCGCCACTGCAGAAAATTTCACAGCGCATCTATGAACGGTATGAAGGAGCAATCATCCGCTGCATTGAAAAGTATTCAATCATATTTTGGGCGATCCGTTCTGTTGTGCCGTCGCAAAGCAGCGAATTGGACGTCGAGTCACGCGAAGAGCTGCTGGAGATAGTCAAAAACGCTGGAGACGCGTTGTCTAAAGACGAAAAGAAACTCATCACCAACAGCCTCAAGTTCAAGGACATGAAGGTCGCTGACGCCATGATTCCGCGCACCATGATTGATAGTATAGGTAACGATGAAGTATTGGGCCCCATCGTTCTGGACGGGCTGTACAAAACAGGGCATAGTCGTTTTCCAGTGATTGATGGAGATATCGATCATGTTGTTGGTATGCTGTATGTGCAAGATTTGGTGACCATCAATAACACCAAACAATCGCAAAAAGCGCACCACGTTACTGACGCCATGGAGCACGCCGTCTATTACATCAGAGAAGACCAATCATTGCAGCAAGCATTGGCTGCATTCATCAAAACCAGACACCATCTGTTCATTGTGATTAATCGATACCGTGAAACAGTTGGACTGTTGAGCTTGGAAGATGTCTTGGAGTCACTTTTGGGTAAGAAAATTAATGATGAATTTGATACTCATGAGGATCTGCGCAAAGTAGCTGAGCGCAATCCACGCGGCAACAACACTCCTAAAGCTGCTAAGCTTGCCTAAGAACCTACCTTTTTCATATACCGGCATTCAGGGTAATTGGAGCATCCGTAAAATGGCGAACGATCCTTTTTGCTATGTCTTAGTACAAGATGACCGCCGCGGCAACGTGGACATGGTGTAATCTTTTGTGATATATCTAATTTCTCAGGAATTGCAATATTAACGCCCTTACTCTCAAGAGTACGAATAATAGTAAGCAGTCCTGTGCTATCAATAAGCCGTATTTTGTTGCCGTTGGTAGAATGTTTCACAAATCTTCGCGCATCTGATGAGAAGATATTTGTCGTGACAAAGAATGCCTCGCCGCCGTGTAAATGATCAACAACTGCACCGTAAAAGTCACGCACTTCGGATACTTTAACAATTTTCTCAATGTATTTTTTGCATTGGACGTAACTTTGGACATCGTTTTTATATAAGACAATGTCGATACCGCCGTCACGTTTATACGGAGTGGTTGCAGCCGAATAGCCAAAATGTTCAAATAGTTGGGCGATATATTTTTCGAAATCATATGGCGACATAGAACGAATTTTAGTCAGTAGTTCATGGCCGCTGAGTGGTGTGGTTGGAGTAGATCTGTCCTCTGCGACAGGCTTCTTGACTGGCCGTATATCTACTGTGGGTGTCTTTTTCTGGTGTAATTCTTCTAATTCGCGGGAGGCTGTGAGGTATAGTTTTCTGTAATGAAAAATCACAAGGGGACTGGCGATAATCCATGTAATTGAACAAAAGATGACTACAGTGCCCACCGTATAGCTATCCATGAGGTGATTATAGCATAAAGTTATCCATCGCTGTGGTATAATAAACAGATATGAGACAGAGGACTTTTGCAAGTAATACGTTAACTAAAGTTGGTGAAATAACTACCGTGGCTGGCTGGGTGCATTCCCGGCGCGATCACGGCGGGCTGATTTTTATTGACCTACGCGATCATACCGGGTTGGTGCAGTTGGTGATTAATCCTGAGCAGGCGGAGGCGTTTCGGTTGGCAGAAAGCCTGCGCGATGAGTTTGTGATTCGTGCCAGCGGCCTGGTGACCGAGCGCGGTGAAGGTTTGAAAAACCCAAATATTGCCAGCGGTAATGTGGAAATTGTGGTAGAAAATTTGGAAATTCTCAACCGAGCTGAAACCTTGCCAATCCAGCCGTTTGCCGAGGAAAACCAAGCGGGCGAGGACTTGCGTTTTAAATATCGTTACCTTGACCTGCGCCGTCCGAAGATGCAACAGATGCTGAAAAAGCGTGCCGAAATGTACAGGCGCATGCATCAATACATGGACGACTGTGATTTCATTGAGATTCAGACGCCGATTTTGGCAAATTCTAGCCCCGAGGGCGCGCGAGATTTTCTGATTCCGAGTCGGTTGCAGGAAAATAAGTTCTACGCTCTGCCGCAGGCACCCCAGCAATTCAAGCAGCTGCTGATGGTTGGCGGCGTGCCGCGATATTATCAGTTGGCGGCGTGTTTTCGCGATGAAGATCCGCGGGCCGATCGACTGTACGGTGAGTTTTATCAGCTGGATCTGGAGATGAGCTTTGTGGAAGACGGCGAGGAAGTCCGCCAGGAAGTCGAGCCATTGATGCGGCAGCTCGCGACCGATTTCGCGGGCAAGAAGTTGCTGGATCTGAGCGATCTGCCGGTGGGTAACGGCCAGCCAATTCCGCGCATTTCCTACCGCGACGCCATGGAGACGTATGGCTCGGACAAGCCGGACTTGCGCTTTGGCATGGAGCTGATTGAACTAACCGATGTGTTTACGGGTACCGAATTTGGCGTGTTCAAGAACGCTGAGTGCATCAAGGCGATTTGCGTGAAAAACGGCGCTAGTTTGAGCCGCAAGCAAATTGATCAGTTCACTGACATTGCCAAGAGTGAAGGCGCGGGCGGCTTGCCTTACATTAAATATGTTAAAATAAAACACCCCGACGAGGCACAGGGATATGTAATCCCGATCACTAGTAGTGATTTTTATGGCTATGATGTGATTTCGCCAGTAGCAAAGTTCTTGTCAGACGAAGAACATAAACTACTTATAGATAAAATGAACCCTGAGGATGGTGATGTTGTTTTCTTTGGCGCTGACACTCGCCCAGTCGTCAACGCCGTGCTTGGTCGCCTGCGAAACGAATTTGCCGCTCACTTCAACTTGAAAAAATCGGATGAGGTAGCCTTGGCTTGGATCGTTGATTTTCCGTTTTATGAATGGGACGATCACGGTAAGAAGCTTGACTTTGGCCACAATCCATTTAGCATGCCAAAGGGCGGCCTAGAGGCGCTGGAATCGGCGACGACTGACGCTGAAAAACTGGCCATCGTTGCCGATCAATTCGACATGGTGATGAACGGTTACGAAATTTGCTCCGGTGGCGTGCGCAACCACAACCCGGCGGTGCTGTACAAAGTGTTTGACCTACTTGGCTTTAGCGAAAGCTACGTCGAGGAAAAGTTTGGCGCCATGCTAAACGCCTTCAAATACGGCGCACCGCCACATGCTGGCTGTGCCTTTGGCGTCGATCGCATCCTCATGGAGCTCATTGACGAAACGAACGTCCGCGAGACCTTGGCCTTTCCAAAGAACGGTTCGGGTGTCGATGTGATGATGGATTCGCCGTCAACGGTTGATCCGGCGCAGCTACAAGAATTAGGATTATAAGCTACATCACGGCGGAGCGAACCTGCCGTGATTATTTTCAATGGCAGGCGGGGGCTATTTTCGCTGTTTTTTCTGGCTGATAAATTGTGAAATAAGGCCAATGATAACAACCAGAACTGCAACGTAGAGTAGCCCGTTGATCAACCAGGCGGCAAGGCGAAACACCATGCTCAATACCCAGGCGATGATGATCAGGGCTGCAATACTGTAAATTAATCGAGAAAAAGACATATATACAGTATATCATTGACCGCTAATTAATACATCCCATCAAACC
>CAUVPL010000046.1:0-5096 GCA_963553685.1 uncultured Candidatus Saccharibacteria bacterium | reverse complement strand
ATCGCCTACTCCGATATTATTCAGATCAAATTGTGTACCACGCACCGTGATGCGCGGCAGGTCGACCAGCCGACTCATCACCGCCACATCAGCCTCGCAGTGCCCCGCCAGTGTCGATAGGTTTTTGATGCTATTGTATAGCTGCACTTTTTCGCGCAGGATAAACTCCTGCTGGCTCAGTACGTCCTCAGCACTGTAGCGAATTGTCTCCTCGCCCATGCCAGAGGCCTTGCCGATGACATTGTTGTACAGGTTTGCCCCAGACTGCGGCAGCTCCATACGAATTGCACCAATTCCCAAGCCATCATCAGGATAATGTACTACCACGTCTGGCCGCTCGTTGCCAAGTGTTTGAAACGTCTCAAACTTGCGGTCGTAGGTGAACCGAAAATCGAACTTACCGTCCTGCAAGTTCGTTAGCGACACTAACGCGTCTTTGGCATTGATATCCTCCCAGTCGTCCATTCTGTCGCGTCGTATGCCAGTGCGGTACTGCCTGCTTCCTCTAGTTATACCAACGTCGCCATTAGGTCTATTTTGCACTTCCTGAATAATATCCCAAGCAATATCTGTCGCCTCAATTCCTTTCCAACGGCCGTTCAAGTATCGCGCGTCAATCAGATTCAAGTAGCCGTCGCACTGCACCAACACTCGTGCATTGTCGGTGTTCAGGTTGCGGTTCGCCTCTACGACCACTGCACCAAATAAATACTCGCCATTGCGTTTAACTCTGATGTCGCTCACCCAGGGCTTCAAGATAGTATTTGGATTCTCACCGATCCGCCGGCACTTCTCTTCCCAATCTGGCATTGACATATTAAAGTCTAGCGACTCTACGCCGTTTCGTGTCATGCTCCAGTCGATGTCCTGGCAAAGCCTCGTAATATCTGCCACCTTGGTCTTTCCGCGGTGCCATAGCTCGATGGTGTAGCGTGGTGGTACATACTCGTCCATCAGGCAACTCCCGTGTAGCCGTTGTACCACTCGACGATAGCTGTGCCGGTATCAGTGCTGTTTGATGTGTTGAAGATCAGTTCATTTAGCCCTGGCACCAAACGCCAGTATTGGCTGCTGGTGAGGTTATTATCGATGCCTACCCCATTTAGCGTCACCTCTCGGTTGTATGTATCAAATACGATTGT
The DNA here is from genome assembly GCA_963553685.1 of uncultured Candidatus Saccharibacteria bacterium. GTDB lineage: Bacteria > Patescibacteriota > Saccharimonadia > Saccharimonadales > Saccharimonadaceae > Nanosynbacter. The sequence goes on along the minus strand of CAUVPL010000046.1, from coordinate 3,954 downwards.
GTCGCTGTCTGTCGTGCTGATATTCAGTGCCAATATTTCGCCAGTTGTCTGGTTGGACACGGTCGGATTGGTGACCTTGCCAGTAATTGTGATTGTCGGCCAAACATACGTGTTGCCATTATTTATGGCGTGATTCAGTCCCCCGCCAGCTACCCAGTGCAAGCCGTCACGCTCCCAAAGCAATCCCGTAGGACTCCACAATAAACCACCGTCACGTGGACGCTCTAACGTGATTCGCTGTGCTGCGCCGTCAGTATAGTCGTACATTCGCGGGTCGCCAGCAACCAGCTCGATGTCATAATCGGCAATGAGCGGCCACTCAATCTTTGGGTCAAGAGGCTGTGTCAGTTTGGTAATAGTCTGATAGACACGTCCAGTTGGCGTGAATAGCTGCACCCGCAACTTGTCGCGGATCTTGATAGTTCTGGCAATTTTTGCCATCTCAGCATGCATTTCGGCCAATTTTCCGTCATGCTCCACTGCCACGAAAAAGCTCAATGGTATTTGTCGCACACCATAGAATTGCTCATCTACGCTGCCGCCGTCAGCACCAGAAAATACATACTGGCTATTGCGAACGTCAGGATCGCCAAAGCCCTTCAGCGGCGGCGTTAGGTGGGATAGCCCCTGTTTGCTGCCCGCCAAAAACACGCTTTCATTAGTGCGCATATTGGTAATTTGCACGTCATAGGTTCTCATCAGTAGCCCCTCCTCATCTGTTGCACCAGGCTGCGGTTATATTGATCAACGTCGATGCCGTTTGTCAGGTTGACGGTTTGGTTGATTTGCGGGTAGGCACTGCCTGCGTTATTGCCGTTTTTACCGCCCCAAATATCGTCAGCCTGCAAAGCAATACTACCGCTGCCAGACACACTAAAGTCAGGCGACAGCGAAGTTGTCATCCTGCCAGAAATCGCACCATTCATCGTATCGACCGCTGATAGCACACCCCCAATACTGTCGGTGATGCCGTTAGCAAATCCTTGTCCTAAAAATCCACCCATCTTTGCCATAACAGTTGACGGTGAATGGATACCGAAGAAACTCTTAATGCCATCAAGTACAGACTTGCCGAACCCTTTTATTTTATCTAGGATCCAGCCAGTAACGTTATTGATGCCATTCCACAATCCCTTAATGAAGTTTTCTCCAACACTCCACAGAGTTGACGGTGATAACACTCCAACGATGGCGCTAATAACCTGCCAAGCGGCACTACTAACGTGTCCAATCATACTGCCAATTCCACGTATCATCGCAAATAGCAACTGCACTGCAGCTTGCCCTAGGCTTTGCAAGAACGCTGGCTGCGTTAGCGTCTGCACGATCGCAGTAACGATTCTTGGCACCGCACCAGCCAGCGCGTTAATAACTGTAGGTAGCGCCTCAACCATGGCTAAGAATAGCTGAATCGCACCCATGATCAGCGCCTGTAGCATAGTAGGCTCCGTCAGTGTTGTGACCAGGCTATCGACGATTTGTGGGATCATTGGTGTTATGACTGCGATAATCTGTGGCGCAGCTTGCAAAAGCGCCATAAACAGCTGCATAAAACCTTGAACTAGTACCGGCACCATAGCTATGATTTGACCAATCCACTGCGGTGCTGATTGTACTAGCCCCTGTAACAATATGATAATTCCCTGGATAATAGCCGGTAATAACTGCCCCATAATTGGCGGAATTAATGGCAGCAATTGCGTTATAATTTGTGGCAAAGCCTGCGCAATGCCGCCTATTGCTTTAGATAACGCTGGTGTTAGATTTTTTAGAAATGTCTCAAACGAGCCTAGGAAGTTATTTATCAACTGGCTCAGATCCAAGTCTTCATTACCAAACCCGGCAACAAGGTTCGACCATGCCGATTTCATTGAGTTAAAGCTACCACTAATAGTCTCACTGGCTTCTTTAGCGGTCGTACCGGTAATGCCCATGTTTTCTTGAACCTTGTGGATTCCTTCGATGAGCTTGTCAAATGGAATATCTTTGACGTTTTCTGCCGTCGCCTTAAATCCTTTGCCCATTACGCCAGTGTCGTTGATGAGGCGCGCCATCTCGCCAGCAGTACCACCATAGCCAAGTTTCAAGTTATCGAGCATGGTGTAGTTGTCTTTCGCAAAGCCTTGATAGGCATCCTGAATCCTTGCAATGTCAGTACCCATTTTGTTGGCGTTATCAGCCATGTCTGTAACGGCCATATGAGCATATTGAGCTGATTTTTCAGTGTCGCCTTTCAGACCTTGCAATAATGACGCTGAAAAGCTTGTGACGGTCTCCATATATTGGTTTGCTGATAATCCTGCTGTTTTATAAGCATTCGCCGCATACGCCTGAACTGTGTCGCTGGATTTCTTGAACAGTGTATCAACACCTCCAACCAACTGCTCCCATTCTGCAAATCCCTCGACAGATTTTTTGGCCAGCCCACCAATCGCTACTGCTGCGGCTGCTGCTCCAACGGCAAACGCCTTGCCCAGTCCTTTAGCCACGCTACCAACATGACTCAGTGCGCCACCTAATTTCTCCTTTAACCCGCTGGCTAAAGAGTTGATGTGCGGCATTACCTGGCTAACCATGCCACCAACGGCATTGCTAATTTTCCCGCCAAGTGCACTAAACATGCCAGAAATACCGCTGCCAATCGTCGATAGTCCTGGTGCCAAGTTACGCCCAATCGCGCCGCCGATTCCACCGAATACTGCGATCATTTTTTGCGCGACAGGGGCTAGGATCGTACCTATGCCCTTACCTAGCCAGATAAATGGTGCGGCGAGTTTTTGCACCACTAACGCCATGCCTTGACCGACTTTAGCTGCAAAACTGGTTACTGCATTAGCGGCGATAGATAATTTCGATGATATGAACGTGCCGATATTACTAAACGTATTTGCAACAGCATTACGCGCTCCGATAAACGCCGCAGATATTGCACTAGCAGCTTTGCTAGCAGCGTTAGTCATTGGCGAAAAGAACGTGGCGATACGATTGCCTATATTCGCGAATCCTGCGGTGATTCTACTTGCCAGCGGTGCTAGCTTGTTGGTGATTGGCTGAATTAGCTCTTTTGAGACAATTGCAGCGCTTTCAATTGCTGCATTTTTAATGCCAGTCCCCAACTGCTTGAACCCAGTTCCAACCTTGTTCCAAGAATCAGCCATCTTCTTGGTGAGCTCGTCATTATCCTTGGCAGCACTCTTCATTTTTTTCTGAACATCAGAAACAGACTTGTCAAATTTTGACCTGTCGACCTTATAGGTGATTACTATTGTTCCTTGGTTCATATCTCGTTTCCGTGGTATAATTTCTGTACTAAAGAAAGGATCTTATAATGAAAGATGTTGAAACATTCAAAAAGCTTGCTCTGATTGGCTTGATTCCATTTTTTAACGGGTTGCCATGGTTCTATATGGGGAGAATTACTCGAGGATTGATGTACACGTTTACTTGTGGATATGCCTACCTTGGTTCTATCAAGACAATTGCCAAAGCCGGTGAAATTGTTGATATGTACAACACTAAGCGTGGCTACGTCAACACTTCTCGTCGCAACGGATAAACTCACTTCAGCTCCTTTATGGACTTTGTCAGGGCACCATGCATTTTTTTGTATGCTTCCCTGTTTTGTGCTGCTGCCACCACCGACAAGAGGCTCAGCGTTCGCTCACATTCGCGACGCATTGCTGCTTTTGCCAGCTCTACGGCGTCAGGCTCGTCCATCTCCAACACTTGCTCATGCGTGTATTGCGGATAGTTGAGCAAAATTATATGCACTCTCTCCTCAAAGCTTGTGAGAACTTTATCAGCCTGAATCTTCAAATACTGTTCGTATTTTTCAATATCGTATCCAGGCTGACTGTTCTCGTTCATGGCTACGCCTCGACTTCTCGCACCTCAACACCCTCAGCGGCTAGCTTAGTTAAGCCTGTGGTTGCTAATCGCACAATTTCAAGCAGA
>CAUVPL010000045.1:0-5230 GCA_963553685.1 uncultured Candidatus Saccharibacteria bacterium | reverse complement strand
GGCAGTAATATTCCAGGATTGGGTGATTACTTCACTAACGAGCTGATGATGCCGAGTCGTACGGCGAGCCCTTGGCAAGCATTGAACTTTAGCTCACTACAGCCGCCAACGAAGCAGCTTCGGACTCACTTGATGACGGTTGCAGGCTTGGCATTGGTTGACCCAAAGGAGATTTGGAAATGATAAACCTATTACCTCAAGACGAAAAACGTCAAATCATCGCCGGACAAACCAACAGGCTGTTGGCGCGTTACTGCATCATTTCGTTAGCACTGGCAGCACTACTGTTCATCTATATCGGCATATCCTACTTCATCTTGATGAAATCCAAGTCAGATGCCGAGCGAACCATTGCTGAAAGTAACCGACAATTATCACAATATCAAGAAGTTCAGCAACAAGCTAAGCAATTTTCTGATAATCTTAAGGTTGCAAAATCCATCTTGGATAAAGAAGTGCCATACTCAAAGATCGCCGTAAAAATAGCTCAAACGCTACCAAAAAATATCGTCCTGCAGTCTTTGGACCTGGACGCAACTACTTTTGGTAAGCCAGTCAGCCTGACCACCAAAGGAAAAAGCTACAATGACGCTCTGGAGCTAAAAACCGCCCTAGAAAACAAAAAAGATATATTCCAAAACGTCCACCTGGTATCAGTAACCGCCAATGAGGCGAAAGACGGCTATCCAATGTCAATTGTCATAAGTGTTGTTATCCGCCCGGAGGTGATAAAATCATGAACATACAAAAACTTCAATTAAATGCAACCTTGGCTCGCATCCTACTGTCGCTAGCCTTAGTGTTGATATTGCTTATCATGACCGCTGGTTTCTACATGGCATACAGCTTCATGAAAGACTCGGCCCAACAGGTTGCGGGTGTGCAAGCTGATGCTAAAGCTGCTGACAAAAAATTACAAGACGTTAGATCACTCTCAAGCAAACTGGAAAAATATCAAGATAGCGTTAAGAAGGCCGAAAAGATTGTTGCTGAGTCTACCAGCTACCAATACCAAAACCAGATTATTAACGACATCACTGCCTACGCTCGACAGGCCGGTGTCGGCATCTCGTCATTTACCTTCCAGGATGATAGCGCAGCATCGGGCGGCAAGAGTAGCTCTTCAACAACCAGCAAAACGCCAACTACGCCAAGCAGTCCATCTCCATCTGGGGCTAAAAGTACCTCAGTTTCCATCCAGATGGACAAACACCTCAATTACGTACGCTTCTTGCAATTCTTACACCTACTAGAACAAAACCTGACCCGTATGCAAGTAGCAAACATATCCCTCGCCAAAGGAGAGAATCCACAAGAAGTTGAATCACAAGCATTAAAACTGGAGCTATACTTACGATGAATAACTCACCATCTGTTGGACAATTAGGCGTAATCCTGGCGCGGTTCTTGCATCGCTACCACATCACGTTGTACACCATGACCATCGTGATTGCAGTTTCAGTCGCAATTTTCTTAATCAGCAGCGTCACCAGTTCCAGTGACGATGTTGATGCAAAAGTTGTAGAGACTACCAAGTTTGACACCAATACTATCGATCGTATCAAAGAGTATAACAGCTCATCACAAGCAGCAAAGCCATTCTCTCTGCCGGGCAGCGGAAGAATTAACCCATTTGTCGAGTAAGGTAGTATAATAGATACTGTATGTTAATTTCAGCCAGCAGATTCATGAACACTCCGGTAATGAGCCTCCAGACAGGCGCCGAGTTAGGGAGGACTGCTCGCGAAATAATCGATCCGCGCAACCTATCAATCGTTGCTTATGAACTGGAAGGACCGCTCCTCGACCAGCGGCCAACGCTGCTTAGACTGGACGATGTGCGAGAGATTGGACCACTTGGTATGATCATCGACTCGGCCGATGAGCTCGTCGGCGTCTCAGACGTCATAGAACTACAAAAAATTTACGAATACAAATTCGTTCTGATGGGTAAACATGTCGTAGAAAAAGACGGTCGTAAAGTCGGTAAAGTTATCGGCTACACCGTGATGGCTGGCAGCTTCCTCATCCAACAACTCAGTGTCAAACGTCCACTGCTACGCAGTTTTGGCGATACCGAAATACTCGTTCACCGTTCACAAATCGTCAGGGTAACTGATGATCAGGTAGTTGTAAAATCAGCAACTGTTCCACGCCAGGAAAAGCACGTCGAGAAGCCGGCTTTACAGGCATACGAAAATCCTTTCCGCAAAAAGCAAGCATCGTAAAGCCTCAGCTATTTACTTCCTCAACATCATTCAAAGCAGACACCACATCGTCATAGGAGAACCCTTGACGGGCTAGATACGCCATGAACTTTTGCTGATCGCCAGCGTATTTGTGGCGTTTTTTAGCGATAATTTTTCGCAGCTCCTCGTCGTCTGAGCGGATATTCTCGCTAACCAGCTGTTCTATTGTCTCGCGGTCAATTCCCTTTTGCGCTAACTCTAATTTTAGCCGCCTGACGCTGGTGCCTTTTTGCAAGAATCGATGTTCCAGCCAAAAGCGGGCAAACTTTTCATCATCGAGGTACTGTTTCTCGATCAGCCGCGCCAGTACCCGCTCGGTAATTTCTGGCTTCACGCCTGGACGCTCGGTAATTTCACCAGTCTTTGGTGAGCGTTTCTTAGTCGGCCTGGTTTTACGCCACAAATAATCGCGCAGTTCTTTAACCGAGCGCGGCCGCGCCAAACAATATTCCATAGCCCGGGCGTATAACTTACCAAACTGGCTCTCGTCCCCTAGCGCCGTCAATTCGTCGTCGGTATACTCCCGCCCGACCTTCAGCCCCAACTCGCCCACCTGAAACACATCGAGGCTAAAGCGATAGACACCGTCAACACTCACGTTAACACGGTTTTTGTCGCGAGCCTGAAGCGAGATGTCAGTGATTTTCATAAAAATATTATAACGCGAAAACAGTGAGCTCGCTACTGGCAAAGACTACTCGACTACTTCGACAACCTTGCCATGCACGCCGTTGTAGCAAGCAGCAGCACGCGGCTCGGTGATGACCGGTAGTTGCCCTGGAATAGCGCTCGTATTAACGTCGTCAAGCGTACCGGCCTCGACGCAGCCAAGCGTGATGTGCGGGCGGAAGCCATCGACATCCAGCCCCGGATGAATACCATCCAGTGCCGCGAGTAATTGCTGGCGCGCCTCAACCATCCAGGCAGTTTTCTGCGTGCGCAGCTCCACCCAAACACAGTTGCCTGCTTTATCTGGCAGGAAATTAACTCCATCAAGCACCAACTTATCGAGGACGGGTAGCGCCGCAGCGGCTGCTTTGAGACGTGGCATATCCCGCTCAGTCACGTTAATCAATGTCACGTGTGGGATAAACTCACCAAAGTCAAGGTTCATTGTTTCTGACAACTCGCGAAGATACGCGTTTTGCTCATCATCAAAGACCAGACTGACCGACGCCATATGTTTTTCGACTGGATATGCAGTATCTGCTGCGCGCATTAGTTTTCTCCTTCTTTCACTTTGTCGCGAACCTTCTGATCAATTTCCGCCAGAACCTCAGGATTTTCTTTCAGATACAACTTAGTTTTATCACGGCCTTGACCAATAGTTTCACTGTTATATTTGTAAAAGGCGCCAGATTTTTCGACAATGCCGTGCGTAGCCGCCAAATCCAGAATGTCGCCGGTCTTAGAAATGCCTTCATTATACATAATGTCAAATTCAGCGATGCGAAATGGCGGCGCAATCTTATTTTTCACCACCTTGATCTTGGTGCGGTTACCGAGAATATCATCGCCAACCTTAATCTGCCCAATCCGGCGAATATCCACTCGCTGCGAGGCGTAAAACTTCAGCGCGTTACCGCCCGTCGTGGTCTCAGGATTGCCAAACATCACGCCAATCTTCATGCGAATTTGGTTGATGAAAATCACTGTCGCTTTCGATTTATTGATGATGCCGGTCAATTTACGCAGCGCCTGGCTCATCAGCCGCGCCTGCAGCCCCATGTGCGAATCACCCATGTCGCCGTCAATTTCCGCTTGCGGGGTCAATGCTGCCACCGAGTCCACCACAATGAGGTCTACCGCGTTTGAACGCACCAAAGTTTCGGTAATTTCCAGTGCCTGCTCACCGTTGTCTGGCTGCGATACCAACAGATTCTCGGTATCGACGCCCAGGCGCTTGGCGTAGCTCGGGTCAAGCGCGTGCTCAGCGTCGATGAACGCTGCCGTGCCGCCCTGCTTTTGGATTTCGGCGATAGCGTGGAGCGTTAGAGTTGTCTTACCGCTAGACTCTGGGCCGTAAATCTCAATGATACGGCCTTTTGGATAGCCGCCACCCAGCGCCAGATCGAGGCTCAGCGAGCCTGACGGAATCACTTCAACATCAACTTTGTGTGCCTCACCGAGTTTCATGATTGAACCATCACCAAACTGCTTGGTGATCTGATCCATCGCTAGACCCAATGCCTTTAACTTGCCATCATCAACCTTTTTCTCAGCCGCTACCGACTTTTCAGTTTTTACCGCCTTTTTCTCATCAGTCTTAGCCATGATGTTCCCTCCTTACTTGATACTTTTATTATACATTCTCTAGGGCCTAAGGCCAAATTTTGCTATAATGGCAATATATGAAAAAATATTCTGGATTTACCGTTATTGAGTTATTATTCGTCATCGTCATCCTGACCGTTGGCTTGGGTGTTGCGGTAGTGCAGGTTGGAAAAGTAAAAAATGCCAGCGACGACAGTCACAAGAAAACGGCCATCAATGCCATGTACTACAGCCTGGAAGAAAGCTTCTACAAACAGCATGGTTACTACCCGGAGACTCTGGCTGACGACACACTACCAACCATGGACAAAGCACTACTCACTGATCCAAAGGGCAAAAAGATTGGCGACGCCAACAGTGCGTATCGTTACGAAACCCAAAACTGCCAAGAAGGAAAATGTAAACACTTCACTTTGAGAGCAAAGCTGGTTAACGAAAGTGACTTTGTCAAAGAAAGTCGCAACAAATAGCTAATCGTCGACTGGGCGACCGTTCTTAAAGGCCTCAATAGCGTTATTGACGATTCCTATTTGGTGCTTTGGATTTGCTACAAAATGGAAGATATAAGTGGTCTCTTCACCTTCAGTGCTCAGTCGAATGGTTCCATAGTTAAAGATCATCTGAATAATTCCTGACTGACGAAAGCTAGCATCTTCAATACTACCAAGGCTAACTGTTTGCTCGTGGCGGGAAAACAAGCTTTCTTG
>CAUVPL010000044.1:0-5290 GCA_963553685.1 uncultured Candidatus Saccharibacteria bacterium | reverse complement strand
AAAACCAATTTATTGGAAGCAGTGTATATAGCGCTGCGCGGCACAAGCTTTCGTGGATCACTACTTGATTGCATGCGCCACCAAACAGCACACAGCATCATTCACCTGGAGACAAACAACCAACCGCGCCGCGTCCAGCTGCTGCGTTCAGCCGATAACGCAGTCACAAAAGAATTCACCATTGCCGACAGTGCTTCCAAAACACTTCCCCGAAAACACCGCCTACCTGTCGTATTGTTTGAACCAAACGACCTGCGGCTCATCTCATCTTCTCCTCAGCGACGTCGTGATTTTCTGGATGGGTTATTATCACGGTTGGACGCAACCTATGACGCCCAGCTACGCATATTTAACCGAACACTTCTGCAGCGCAATGAGCTACTTAAACATCATCCAGAGAACACTGCCAAGTGGCAAGACCACTTATTTGCATGGGATATAAAATTTGTTCAGTCAGCAAATGCCCTGGCAACTGCCCGTGCACATTTTTTATATACCTATGAAAAACGTCTTGAATTACTCTATGCTTCCCTGGCAGGAAAACAGACACCATTCACTGTTGAATACCTACCGTCAGTCAGCCTTGACAATTACGAGCAGTCTCTACTGGACAGGCTACAGCGTTCTCGTGAATATGAACTAGCGACAGGACACACCTCCGCTGGACCACAACGAGAAGATTTTTTGATATCCCTACACGCTCGACCAGCCATCAAAGTTGCTTCTCGTGGCGAAATGCGCACCATCATGTTAGCTTTTAAACTCCTAGAGCTGGAACTACAAACTAAACGCACGAAACATCGTCCACTCATTTTGATGGATGATGTATTTTCTGAACTGGATGCAACTCGCGAAAAACTGCTCCAAGAGACCATCCAACACCATCAATTTGTCGTCACCACCACCGATGCTCGTCATCAGAAAGACGGCTGTTTGATCATCTCTACACAATAAAATCGCCCTCACGAAGAAGGCGATTTTATCACTAGCGTGTACTATTGTGCCTGAATTGCGTCAGAATTTTCGACCAACTCACCCAGTACGATTGTCACATTGTCTTCGACAATTTCGTCGTACTCTGGCACTCGCTCACGAATCCAAGCCTCAACTTGCTCAGCTGGCACATCATCATCTTGTAGCGCCACCAGCTCTGCCAATTGCGCATCATCCAATGAATCAACAATTTCCTCGTTAATCCGCTCATTCACCGTCTCTTCCACGTGCTGAATCAATGCTTGCATCTGGTCATCAGGTAGATTAATTCCTACCGAGTTCAACTGTGCTTTCGTTATCATGGTTGGTGGGATGGTTATTTGTGTATTTTCATCATTATTCATAGTTACTATCATACCTTTTTTATCTTTTCTAATCAATTTTACTCATCACGGTTAGCTTGCTGGAACCAGCCGGCCTGCAGCTGTCTTAGCTAATCTTCCAGAAGCCTTTGCCACCTTTATACCAAACCGTTTAATCTTATCAGGGTCGGTATTTGCCAGTCGTGCAATCCTATCTTTTGCTGATTCCCAGGTATCGCCCAGTGCTTCCTTACGAGCGGCCATACGAGCAGCTCTACGCGCTTCAGCTCGACCACGTCGTTCCTCTATACGCTCTCGAGAGATATCAATACTATGTTGCGCCATCCTAGATTCCCCCTCCAACCGACTCATCGCCGCCTGTAGCCGAATAGTTTCATTTGCCGCACGCATCGACCGAGCTTTTGCTGTAATTTCCAACCCCTTTTTCTCTTCAGCAATAATTTGCAAACCTACATCTCCAGGGTTAGCTTCTGCTTTCAACCGAGCCTCTTCAGCTTCTTGCGCCATCTGCTCAGCTTGTTGATGAGCGTCTTTCTCTGTTTCTTCGGCGCGTCTCAAATCCCTCCTCAGCATCATAGATTCTAAAGTAGTCCCAATCTTTTCCAACCGTTCTTTACGAATAGATGCTTTATCGTTACTATTACGTACTGTATCCGCTGTACTCTGTCTGAGTCGAATATTTTCTTGTGTTTCACGAGCCGCTCGGCGCGTATCACGAACGGCCTGACGAGTGTCTAATTCAGCCGTCCGTTGATCACGTGCCTTTTGTCGGCGCTCCATCCTGGCAGCCCTGCGCTCACGCGCTACTTTCACGTTTTGCAAGATTACATCACTACCCTTCTCAAACAGCTCTGCAGCTTTTCCTCGTGCAGTACCCCAGGCATCACCAATTGCTTCTCTTGCTTCACTACCCTTTCGTGCAACAGTCTCTCGTACTGCATCAGCGCCAGCGGCAATTTGACCAGGTAACTCAGCACCCCGGCTAATGCCGATATAAAAATGTTCTTTAGGACGTTTCATCATCTTACTCAAAGCTTCTCGAGCCCGGGTCTTCAAGGCGTTGAATTTCTCTTGGCCGTCAGTGATGCGCTCATCGCGCGTCATCGCGCTAGTCTCGGCACCATCTTTTGCTAGGCTACCCCAGTCATTAGGAGCCGCCTCATTATCAAGGCGTGGAAATGCCGGGGCTGTATTAATGTTTTTGTTCATAACTTTCCTTTTTGTGTCTATTGATTTAATATGCTCTCATACTAGCATAGATTTGCTATTTTGTCAACATGCTTATGGCAACTATTGACAAAACAAAAAATCGGCTACATTACTGCAACCGATTTCTTTTCTGTGCGTAAAGGTTATTCGCTGACACCAAGTTCAATTCGCTTAAATTGGCGAACCACGATGTTCTCACCCAATTTAGCAATCGCTTCCTTGATGTGCTGTTCAACCGTCTTGGAATCGTCCAAGATGTACGCTTGGCTCATCAATACCTGCTCAGCAAAGTGCTTATTCAGCTGACCAGCTACGATCTTCTCGCGCATCTCTTCAGGCTTGCTTGCTAGTGCCTCGCTCGCCATCAACTCAGCCTTCACCCGCTCCATCTCTTCAGCTGGAATATCCTCCGTAGAAGCATACTTCGGGTTCATAGCTGCAATCTGCATAGCGATTTCGTGCGCCAATGTCTTGAAGTCATCCAAACGTGCCACAAAGTCAGTCTCACAGTTAACCTCGACAATCACGCCAATTCGACCAGAGTGAACATAGCTCTCGATCAAGCCCTCGCGTGCTTCACGGTCGCCTTTTTTCTCAGCCTTAGTCAAACCTTTTTTGCGCATCGCCTCCAACGCCTTATCAAAGTCGCCATCAGCCTCAACCAACGCCTTCTTTGCGTCAGTCAAGCCCACGCCAGTCAATTCGCGCAGTTTTTTAATGTCGTCAACAGAAACGCCCATCCTATTTCTCCTCTTTTTTCACTGGTTTTTCTTCAGTTTTTACACTACCCGCACCTTCAGCAACAGCTTCAGTGAAGTAGTCTAATAGTAATTGGATACCCTTGATAGCGTCATCGTTACCTGGGATGACGTAGTCGATGCCAGTTGGATTGACATTGGTATCAACAATAGCAAATACTGGCACACCCAACGTCTGAGCTTCACGCACTGCATTTGCGTCAGTCAAAGCATCAACCACGACCACTGCACCTGGCTTGCCCATCAAGTCTTTGATACCGCCATATTTAACGTTCAAGCTATCGATTTCCTCCTGGAAACGCTGCACTTCCAATTTGTTGTAGCGCTTTTCCAAATCACCTGATGCCATGCGCTTTTCCAAATTCTTTAGCTTCTTAATCTGCTGAGTAATCGTCGCACCGTTGGTCAACATACCACCAATCCAGCGCTCAACCACATATGGCTGATTGATTTTTTCAGCTGCCTGACGCACAACATCCTTAGCCTGCTTTTTCGTACCGACAAACAATACTTTGCGGCCTGATGCTGCAATTTTTGTTAGTTCTGGTAACGCCTTGTCCAATGCCTCAACCGTCTTGACCAGGTCAATAATGTGACTGTCCTGACGTTTACTGTGAATATATGGCGCCATTTTTGGGTGCCAACGGCTGGTTTTGTGTCCAAAGTGAACACCTGACTCCAGCAAAGCCTTAATGTCTACCTTTACAGACATTTCCTTCTCCTTTTGCCTCATCCGCTCACGATGTGGAGTGTGAAACGGATTGTGTCATTAAAATTAGTTACCCGATAATTATACCACTATCGCTCCCTCAAGACAACTCCCTTTGACATTATGGGGTAAATTGTGTACAATTGAACGGTTATGAAAAGCAGTATTCACCCACAGAACTATCGCCCTGTCGTATTTAGCGACGATCAAGCGGGCTTCGCGTTCTTGACGCAGTCAACAGCGCAGACAACAGACACCATCAAATGGAAAGATGGTAATACCTACCCTCTCGTGAAAGTCCACATCTCGTCGGCTTCACACCCATTCTTTACTGGCGAAGAAAAGATTATCGACACCGAAGGTCGTGTTGACCGCTTTAAGGCGCGCCAGGCAGCAGCTGAAGCTCGCAAAGCAGCCTTGGCGAACAAAGCTAAAAAAGCGAACGCCAACAAAGCCGCAAAAACTGATGCTCCAAAGTCAGACAAAAAGGCTAAAAAGTCGAGCAAATAACAAAGTCTAGCGTCTTAAAAACCGCCCTATCACTGAGCGGTTTTTTGCTGGTCTGACTCATCTTCTGCCTTTTTGAACATAGCTGACAACGCTGCTTCAGCATCAAACAATTGTTTTTCGGTTTCTTGATAACCAAATAGACGTTCTAGTAAGTTCGTTGTCTCTTCGTGAAACGGCATCACAATTCGATTACCGACCGCATCTGTTAATATGATACAGTCTTTTTTCGCCCCCTGCGCATCTCCAGAAAACCGTACTGTTGCTCGAGAATACAGACCAATCTCTGCCGCCCTATGTTCAATATCAGCCACTTCCTGCAGCTCATCGCCCCTCGACACAACCAACCCTGCTGGAGCATCCTGCTTTTGCTTTATCATCTCCAAAGATCCAGAGGTCAGCACAGCGGACAGACCGGTCGATTTTAGCTGTTCATAGTCATCTGGTGCCAACTTTCTCACATTTGGCATCGTCATACCCTGACGCTGAGCAATGTAGTTATAATATGCCGATCGCATAAATGACAAATCTTCGAGAACTACGTCCTCAAGATGATGCTGCACCGCTGAGTCCTGAGTATTATTCTCTCCCGAGTCATCCAAAGCCAAGACAGCCGACTTTCCATCAATCCTCCCCCGAGCTATAAATCCTTTCACTTTGACCGATTCATCTGGTCCGAGTGACATCCCCTCGGGCAATCTGTACGTTTTAGTAACAGATGGTAACGGTAATGTGTCCTGTGTTTGTTTGACAGTATCAATTGAAGATTCCATATTTTTATTATACCACAT
>CAUVPL010000043.1:0-5307 GCA_963553685.1 uncultured Candidatus Saccharibacteria bacterium | reverse complement strand
TTAGCATAAGAAATATGTTCAGGTAAAGCACTTGAGTGAACAATTTTTTTGCGGTATAATGAGGGGGTTGTAAATAGCTGACAAGTCAGGAAATAGTGAGGGAGACATGGCTAAACAAACAGATAGGCAATCCTATGATGGCTCGCAAATCCAGGTTTTGGAGGGTCTCGAGCCGGTTCGTAAGCGCCCGGGTATGTATATCGGTAGTACCGGCTATGATGGTGTACACCATTTGATTAAGGAGATTGCCGATAACTCGATTGATGAGGCAATCGCTGGGTACGCCACAAAAGTTGAAGTAGTATTGCTGGAGGATGGCGGCGTGCAGATTACTGACGATGGTCGTGGTATACCGGTTGATAAACATCCAAAAACAGGTCTAAGCACGCTTGAGACGGTATTAACAGTGCTGCACGCTGGCGGTAAGTTTGGTGGCGGTGGTTACAAGGTATCATCTGGACTTCACGGTGTTGGATCGAGTGTTGTTAATGCGCTCTCAACCAAAATGATCGCTGAGGTAGTGCGTGATGGTCAGCTGTACCGTGTGGTATTCGCGACTGGTGGTATTGTTGAGCCGCTCAAGAAGGTTGGCAAGGCAGATCGGCCAACTGGTACGCAAATAACCTTTTACCCTGACCCAACAATATTTAAAGAAACGGTTGATTTCGATTACAAGTGGGTGGTTAACTATTTGCGCCACCAGGCGTACCTAACAAAAGGTGTGTACACCTCTGTTGTTGATGAGCGCACAGGTGATCGTCAAGCTTTCTATTTTGAAGGTGGCATTCAAAGTTACGTGAAGCATTTGAACTTGGGTAAAGATGTTTTAGCCGATGCGCCATTTTATGTCGAAAAACAAGTTGAAGACTGTATGGTGGAAATTGCTGTGCAGTATAATGATACCTACATTGAGACGGTGAAGCCATTTGCCAACAACGTGTTGACGCCAGACGGCGGTACACACCTGGTCGGTTTTCGCTCAGCATTAACAAGGGTCATTAATGACTACGCACGCAAGAATAGCCTGCTGAAGGAAAAAGAAGATAACCTGACTGGTGATGACATTCGTGAGGGTTTAACGGCGATCATCTTGGTTAAATTGCCTGATCCGCAGTTTGAAGGTCAGACCAAGAATAAGCTTGGTAATCCAGAGATGCGTCGCTATGTTGAGCAGGTAATGAACGAATACTTCTCATACTATCTGGAAGAAAATCCTGGCGTTGCCAAGAATATCGTCGGTAAGGCGACTTTGGCAGCGCGAGCACGCAAGGCAGCGCGAGCAGCCCGCGACAATGTGATTCGTAAGGGCGCGCTTGATGGTATGGGGCTACCGGGTAAGTTGTGGGACTGTTCAAGCAAGAGCCCGAGTGATAGTGAAATTTATATCGTTGAGGGTAACTCAGCAGCAGGTTCAGCCAAAGAGGGTCGTGACAGTAAAACCCAGGCAATTTTGCCACTTCGTGGTAAGGTGCTGAACACTGAGCGAGCTCGGCTTGATAAAATGTTTGCTAATAAAGAGATTGTGGCGATGATCCAGGCATTTGGCGTTGGTATTGGCGATCAGTTTGATATTAATGGCCTGCGTTACCATAAAATTATCATTATGACCGATGCTGATGTTGACGGTAGTCACATTGCGACGTTGCTTCTGACCTTCTTGTTCCGTTATATGAAAGAGGTGGTCGAGGGTGGCTATGTATATCTTGCTAAACCGCCGCTATACTCCATCAATCGTGGGCAGAAGAAAATCTACGCGTATGACGAGGCGGAGAAAGACAAAGTATTGGCAGGTCTTATCGCTGAAAAGAAGGAACGCGGTACGGTGATTGACGATGAGCAGGATGTCACCAAACAGGCTGGCGTGACGATTTCACGGTTTAAGGGTCTTGGTGAAATGGACGCTGACCAGCTATGGGAGACGACGATGAATCCAGAAAATCGCGTGTTGATTCAGGTCAGAGTGGAAGATGCCGAGGAGGCGGACGCGATCTTTACGCGACTGATGGGTGATGATGTGAGCTTGCGTAAAAGCTTTATTCAGAGCTGGGCAAAAAATGCTAACTTAGAGGATTTGGATATTTAATCATGAGTGATCAGGACAAACAGATGCAACCAACCAGTGAACATGAGTCAATTGAGGCAACACCAGATATGGTGACTGAAGTATCAGCAGGATTAGAGCGACGCCGACTTGAAAATGTGATGCAAGACAATTTCTTCCGTTATTCGATGAGCGTCATCGTTGACCGGGCATTGCCAGATGTGCGTGATGGTCTGAAGCCGGTGCATCGCCGTATTTTGTATTCAATGAATCAGAACGGCAACCGTAGTACTGCGAAATTCGTCAAATCAGCACGTATCATCGGTGACGTGATGGGTAAATATCACCCACATGGTGACTCTGCCATCTATGACTCCATGGTTCGTTTGGCGCAAGATTGGGCGATGCGCTATACCTTGGTGCAAGGTCAGGGAAACTTTGGTTCGATGGACGGAGATCCGCCAGCCGCTCACCGTTATACTGAGGCGCGACTCGACAAGCCAGCTGAAGAATTACTGACTGATATCGAGAAGGAAACGGTTGATTTCAAGGATAACTTTGACGGCTCAGAGCGTGAGCCAATTGTGCTGCCGGCAAAGTTGCCGAACTTGCTATTGAACGGCCAGATTGGTATTGCTGTCGGTATGGCAACCAGTATCCCGACACACAACCTAGGTGAGTTGGTAGATGCGACGATTGAATTGATTGATAATCCTGAAGCAACGGTTGATGACCTGCTGCAACACGTGAAAGGTCCAGACTTTCCGACAGGGGCGATCGTCTACGGTGGTGCGCCAATGCGTCAGGCATATGCAACTGGTCGCGGTAGTGTGATGATGCGAGCAGTGGCAGAGATCCAGGAGACCAAACGAGGTCGACACCAGATTGTTGTAACTGAGATACCATATGGTGTAAATAAAGCAACACTAATTGAAAAGATTGGTGAATTACATAAAGAAAAACGAGTACAACTGGCTGACCTGCGCGATGAAAGTTCTCGAGGTAAGGTCCGCATCGTCATCGAGCTGAA
The DNA here is from genome assembly GCA_963553685.1 of uncultured Candidatus Saccharibacteria bacterium. Lineage (GTDB taxonomy): Bacteria > Patescibacteriota > Saccharimonadia > Saccharimonadales > Saccharimonadaceae > Nanosynbacter. The sequence continues at coordinate 2,236 of CAUVPL010000043.1, read as the reverse complement.
AAAAGACGCCTATCCAAAGAAAGTATTGAACCAGCTGTATAAATTAACAGCGCTCCAGACGAGTTTTAATTACAACATGCTGGCATTGGTTAATACCATGCAGCCACGAATCTTAGGGCTGCACGATATTTTAAGCGAATTTGTGAAGCATCGTCAGTCTGTAGTGCGTCGTCGCACTGAGTTTGAGCTGAAAAAGGCTAAGGCAAGAGCACATATTCTGGAGGGCTATAAGATTGCGCTAGACCATATCGATGAGGTGATTAAAACCATTCGTGCTTCAAAAACTCAGGATGAGGCAGAGAAGAACCTGCGCGCTAAGTTCGGACTGAGCGAGATTCAAGCCAAGGCTATCTTGGCGATGCAGCTGCGACGCCTGACTGGGCTTGAGCGTGAAGCGGTTGAGAATGAACTGCGTGAGCTCTTGAAGCTAATTGCACGACTAGAAGCTATCTTGGCTGATGAGCAAGAGATTCTGAACATCATCAAGACTGAGCTCTTGGAAATGAAAGAGAAATATGGTGACGAGAGGCGTAGTAAAATTATCAACCATGAGCTTGGTAAGTTCTCTGACGAGGAGTTAATTCCAGAGGAAGATGCTGTTGTTCTTTTGACAACTGAGAATTATATCAAGCGAACTCTGGCGAGTGACTATCGCAAGCAGAACCGTGGTGGTAAGGGTAAGCGCGGGATGACCACGAAGGAAGAAGATATCATCGCTCAGATCGTCCCGGCAAGTACGCATGACTATTTGCTGTTCTTCACTAATAAGGGTCGTGTATTCCGGCTCAAGGCGTATGAAGTTCCAGCTGCTAGCCTTAGCGCTAAGGGTGTGGCCGCTGTTAATCTACTGCAAATGCAACCAGAAGAGAAAATTACCGCCATCATTAAACATGAAAAGAATGCTAGTGATGCCGGTTATCTGTTCATGGCTACAAAAAATGGTACCGTTAAGAAAACTCCGCTCAGTGACTATGCTAATATCCGTACGAATGGTTTGATTGCCATAAAGCTGGATGATGGTGATGAACTGAAGTGGATCAAGAAAACTGATGGAGAAAGCGATGTAATTATTTCAACATCAGCTGGTCAGGCGATTCGATTTAACGAAAAAGATGCGCGGCCAATGGGTAGGGCTGCTCGTGGAGTCCGTGGAGTCCGTCTGCGGCCAAACGACCGAGTAGTCGGTATGGATATTGTGACGAGTGACGACCAAACACTATTGGTTATCAGTGAACAGGGCTTCGGTAAGCGTACAAAAGTAACCAACTTCCCAAGCCACAAGCGTGGCGGAGTGGGCATTAAAGCGGCGATTGTGACAGCAAAGACGGGTCCAATCATATCAGTTCAGACGATCGACCCAACCATGACGGATGCTATCTTGGTATCACAAAATGGACAAACGATTCGTATTAGCCTCAAAGACATCAAGCTACTAGGCCGTACGACTCAAGGTGTTACTATCATGCGGCTGGGTGATAATGATGCGGTATCTTCTATAGGCTTAATGGAAGAGCGGTCTTCCGAAGAGGACACTAAATGAAATATTTGCTAGTGCCTCTGTTGGCATGGGCATTGGCTCAGGGCTTGAAGCATGTATTTCGCTTGATGGGTAGGAATCGCCGAGTATTTAGTAAGAATCCAAAATCACCTCTGTTGTTGTCTGGGGGTATGCCAAGCGCTCACGCTGCAACGGTCGTTTCGTTAGCTACTGTTGTCGCATTGTATAACGGTGTTGATACGGTGCAATTTGCTATCGTTCTGTGGGTGACCATGATCATTCTATATGATGCCATGATGGTGAGATTTTCCTCTGGACAACAGGGAGATACGCTAAATCAGTTGTTGGATGAGCAAAAAAGTTCTTTGTCTCGCATCCGTGTTGCACATGGCCACACCCCTGTTGAGGTTGCTGTGGGTGCAACAATAGGACTGTTTGTCTCGCTTGTTGTCTTTTTCGCAACAAAATAATTACAAAATAGTATTGACCAAAGGTTGGTTGATGATGTATGATAAGTATCAGTCTGGTCGTGGGGATGCGAGCGAAACGACAATTACAATCTGTAATGATCAAGTTACGTGAGGATTTTTGGCCAGTCTATCGAACTTTAACAATTTGATTGTGCAATATCATCGTCAGTTTATATTTTTGTAGAGCCTTAATACTTTGATACAAAGTAGATTTTTAACGGAGAGTTTGATCGTGGCGCTGTATGAAGGCTGGCGGCGTGCGTAACAC
>CAUVPL010000042.1:0-5312 GCA_963553685.1 uncultured Candidatus Saccharibacteria bacterium | reverse complement strand
CACGTCATGGGGCTTCCATGACGTGGGTTTGAGTGTTGACTCAATGGTCGGGGTGAAAGGACTCGAACCTTCGACCTCACGGTCCCAAACCGCGCGCGCTAGCCAACTGCGCCACACCCCGAAATGAGGTAACTACCTGCAAGGTATTGTAGCACATTGACGCAGTAAAAGCTAGTCTTGTTGTAGCTGTAATTTATGGCTCATGCTTACGCTTTGGTTGGTGAGATATCAACGGAGCGCTCAGCCTTATCAACCGGCAACGCGTGGTCATGGTCAAAGCTGTACACTAAGATTTTACCAAACGGCATTTCCAAGTCTGCGACCTTGTCGTCTGGGATTTGGTCAAGATATTTCACCAAAGCGCGGATGGAATTACCATGTGCCACCAACAGCACATTCTCGCCATCCTGTAGTCGTGGCAATATCTCGGTCTCAAAGTACGGCACAACTCGTGCATACACGTCTTTCAATGTTTCGCCGTCTGGCACTGGATAATCCCAACCGCGGCGAATGCCATTGAAAGCCTCTTCGCCAATCTGATCCTTAACTTCCCATTTGTCACTACCCGTCAGCGTACCATAGTCGCGCTCGTTGAGCTCTGTTGCGTGAATGGTCGGTAATGTGGTAATCTCTGCGCCTTTAAGTAAAGCGTCAAGTGTCTGATGGGTGCGTTTCAAAGCAGAAGTATACGCTACGTCAAACGTCGTATCCTTCAACAATTGGCCCAGTCGCACCGTGTCTGAGATACCCTTTTCCGTTAGACCGATGTCAGTCAAACCCGTCCATTTGCCCTGCAAATTCCACTCGCTTTCGCCGTGGCGGGTGATGAATAGTCGTCCAGAAGCGCCCTTGCGCACTGGCGTATCACTACTACTGCTTTCATCGCCACCAGTTGTAGAGAAAACAATCGTTTCCGTATCAGCATTGTCATCATCAGCGATTGCCGTTTCAAAATACCCCGACTGGTCGTGAGCCCACGCCTTCAATGACCATGGTAACGGCAATTCACCTTTCAGCACTTCCTGTTTACTGATGAATCGCCATTCTTCAATTTCTGGATCATGCGGGCTAATGGCCTCAACCTGCGATTCTTTGATGGACGCCGTAAAGATGAATTGGTAGGTGATAAACCCGTCACCCATGCGCTGCGCCACACCCATCAACGACACATCGCTTGGATTGATGACGATGCCAACCTCATCTTTTACTTCTCGCAACGCCGCCACCAGTGGCGACTCTTCAGTGTCGACCATGCCTCCCGGCAAAGCCCAATATGTCTTATAGTTCGACTTAACGATCAAAGCTCGGCCTTCGACATCCTCCAGTAGGACAGCGGCTCCGGACGGTCGGGCATCCAAACTTTCAAGCCATTGACGTCGTTCTGCTCTCATAAACCCATCCATTATTTTGCAAACTCCACTGCCCGCGTTTCGCGGATAACATTAACTTTGATAGTACCTGGATATTGCATGGTTGATTCAATCTTAGTAGCAATATCACGCGACAATTTGATGGCACTCAGGTCATCAATCTTTTCTGGCTTGACAATCACCCGCACTTCTCGTCCGGCAGAAATTGCATAGGCCTTATCGATGCCTTCAAAGCTGGTGGCTACGTTTTCCAAGTCGCGCATACGTTCAGCAAAGTTTTCCGCTGAGATGTTACGTGCACCTGGGCGTGCTGCTGAAGCGGCGTCTACCACACGGACCACTAATGCCTCTGGCGTTGTCGCTTCAATATCGTCGTGGTGTGCCTCAATGGCGTGAGCAATTCGCTCATCCATGCCGTATTTACGCGCCAATTCTGCCGCAATGTGGTGATGCTTACCTTCAATCTTGTGCGTCACTGCCTTGCCGACATCGTGCAGTAGAGTGGCGATCTTGGTGATGCGCACATCAGCGCCGATCTCCTCGGCAATCATCCCCGCCATCTGCGCCATTTCAGTAGAATGCTTCAGCACGTTCTGACCATACGAGGTTCGGAACTTCAATTCACCCAACAGGCGCAGCATTTCCTTTGGAATACCAACAACACCAGCTTCACGCATAGCATCTTCACCAGCCTGCTTGACTTCTTTATCAATCTGTTTTTGCGCCTTGGCAACAACTTCCTCGATGCGCGCTGGATGAATGCGTCCATCTTTCATCAGCATCTCCAAACTCAAACGTGCAACCTGGCGACGAATTGGGTCAAAGCTCGACAGCACCACCATACCAGGTGTATCGTCTACCAAAATGTCGACACCAGTGGCACGCTGCAACGCCTGAATATTACGACCTTCCTTACCGATGATGCGACCTTTCATCTCATCATCAGTCAGTTTCACCGCCGTCACGGTGCGCTCAGCCGTTACTTCACTGCTCATTCGCTCCATGGCGGTGAGCAAAATAGTCTGAGCCCGCTCTTCAGCATCGTCCATGGCCTCGTGTTGCAATTTTGCAACCAATTTGGTGAGGTCATCACGAATGTCCCGCTCAGTCATCTGCATCAATTTTTCGGCTGCATCTTTCTTTTTCAGGCCAGCAATTTTTTCCAATTTTTCCTGCTGACGAGTACGAATTTGCCGAATCTCATTTTTCAGATCATCAATTTCATCTTCGTGTGCCCGTAATTTTTCTGACCGACGGTCTAGCTCTTCAAGCTTGTTGTCAAGCGCCTTTTCACGGTCCGCCAGACGATTTTCCGTTTTTTGCCACTCTCGACGACGCTCATTTTCAATCTTCAGCGCCTCATCTTTTGCCTTAAGAACGATGTCACTCGCTTTGGTTTTTGCATTCGCCAAATCTTTGTCAATTTGCGACTTTGCCTGTGAACGGCGTACTGTTTGATACCCATAGAGCGCGCCCGCGCCTAAACTGGCCCCAACAAGTGCGCCAATGACAATTCCTGCCATACTTCAGTATTCCTTTCCGACCGACTGCCCCTGAGTATTCGCCTCAAGGAAACATATCAACAGCCAATCAACTTCAAACTATCTAATCCGGCGAATCACATCATACAAATCGCCGTAATTTAATTATACACGGTTTCTGGAGTTTTGACACGGAAAGCGAAAATAGTGGCGCTTAGTTTATGTATCGCTATGATTATTTTCGTGGCGCGGTGATGTGAGCCGCAGCACCATATTCTGGCATAACAATCTTTTCGTCTTCACCAGAGCGTAATTTTTCTAACGCTCGTTCCTGCCAGTTTTCGCCCGTCGCGCCAACAATTGGCACCTGCAAACCATCCGCCAGCGTGTTGGCCACCGTCAGCCCAATCCTCAACCCAGTAAAGCTGCCTGGCCCCTTCATCACGCCAATACCAGTCAACGCGTGAATGTCGGTATTTTGTTTGGCCAAGCTGTCTCTGAGAAAGCCCAACAGTCCTTTGGCTAGCATGCGGTCAGCCTGCCATTCATACGACACTGAGTCCTCGTGGTCGACAAGTGTTACATAACAAACTGGGGTTGATGTATCAAGCAATAACAACATTTTATCTCCTCTCAAAAAATGCATTAACCGCACCAAGTAATTGTTCGGAATGAGCGCCATTAGCGGTAACCTCCAGCTGTCGCTCCGTCTCAGTAGTGGCAGCAATTGTGACCACCAATCGATCACTCGGCAGCACTTCATTAACCGCGCCGGCCCATTCAATAACCGTGATGGTTGAGTCCTCTTGCATCATTTCAGAAATTTCATCGCCCATGATGCCAGCTTCACTCAAGCGGTAAAAATCATAGTGACAAAGGCGCAACCTATCACGCGCATCGTACACGCGCGAAATGGTAAATGTCGGACTTTGGATTGGTTCAGTGATTGCCAGTCCTTCCGCCAGACCCTTAGTAAGTGTAGTCTTGCCAGCGCCCACATCACCGATCAACTCTATCACTTCGCCACCAGCCAACACCTGACCAATGGCCCGCCCCAATGCTTTCATCTCTGTTTCATCATATATCTTCACACTTTTAGTATATCATTGTTTTTTCAATTCAACTGGTCTATACTAAAGCATAAGTGATATGAGAATCTCAGATAATACGATTGAGAAAATTCTGAAACAGGGTGGGATCTTAACAGAATCGCAGCTTGCTGAGTTAAAGACGACCGCCGAACGGTCCAAACGCACCTTGCAAGAAACCCTCATCGAAGACAAGGTGCTAGAAGAGCGCGAGCTGGCCAAATTGGTCGGTGATTATATTGGTACGCCATTTGTAGAAATTGAACCAAAAGATATTCCTGACGAGGTCCTAAAACGCATCCCGGAGCATATCGCCCGGCAGTACAATGTTGTGCTGTTTGCGGTTGATGAAGATGGTGCGCCGATGCTGGCCATGGAAGATCCTGACGATGTGCAGGCTCTCAATTTTATCCAAAAAGAAATCGGCTATAACCTGCGCGTGTTCTTGGCGACGAAAAGCAACATTTTGGATTGTTTGGAAAATTATCGTGGCGATGTAAACGACGAGCTTGATGAGGTTATCGCCATCCAAAGGGATGATAGCGACGCTGAAAACGCCAAAGAGGAAGAATTTGCTGAAGATTCGCCGATCGCACAGACCGTCAACTTGCTGCTCGAGTACGCCATCAAATCACACGCTTCCGACATCCACATTGAACCGCGCGAAGAATTTGTCCAGGTACGATATCGTATCGACGGTGTGCTCAGAGAGGTGAATAAATTGCCTCACAATGTTTTGGGAGCGCTGGTTAGCCGTATCAAGATTTTGTCAAATTTGAAAATCGACGAACGCCGCGTGCCGCAAGACGGACGATTCAAGATCAAAGTTTCAGGCAAGCAATACGCCTTGCGTGTATCAACACTGCCGATTGCCGACGGTGAAAAGATCGTCATGCGTGTATTGGATGAATCAAACCAGGCTATTTCCCTAGACAAATTGGGCTACTGGGGTTTGTCTTTGGCTACCATCAAAAACGCCATGGCGCAGCCAAACGGCATGATTTTGGTGACCGGGCCAACTGGTTCTGGAAAATCAACTTCCTTGTTTAGTGTGTTGTCTGAGCTCAACACTCCTGATGTTAACATTTCAACCATTGAAGACCCGGTCGAGTACAAAATCCCTGGCGTTAACCAGACCCAAACCAATGCCAAAGCCGGCATGACCTTTGCTTCAGGACTGCGCGCACTACTCCGTCAAGACCCAAACATCATCATGGTTGGAGAGATCCGTGACGGTGAAACTGCCAACCTCGGCGTGCAGGCGGCACTGACCGGGCACTTAGTGTTCTCAACCCTCCACACCAACAACGCCGCGACTTGTTTGCCGCGTTTGCTCGACATGGATATTGAGCCATTCTTGATCGCCAGTACCG
>CAUVPL010000041.1:0-5330 GCA_963553685.1 uncultured Candidatus Saccharibacteria bacterium | reverse complement strand
AGATACCATTAACAATGAAAGCAAGACTGAATTATTAACCATTCAAAATGCTGTCGAAGAATATTACACCCAAAACGGAGAATATCCTTGGCCTGCGTCCTGTAGTAAATATAGTTCAGCGACCAACCGCACATGTGACGCCGGCGAGCTCAACCCACTGTTAGTGCCAAAATACCTCAAAGAATTACCAACAGACTGGCGCGGCAAACACTACGAATACACCGTCAACAAAAGCCCGGACAATCGCTATGGGTTACTGATGTACCGAGCTAACGGCACCAAATGTCGCGTCGGCAAAGGCATTCTGGCAATGTGGTGGAATACACCGGCGCCAGCCGCTGAGAATTGCGATTTCTAATCGTACATTGTTCTGGTATTTGTCCATTTTCCAAATACGCTTGGTTTGGGGTACAATAGGGCAATGAAGAAAGCACAAACTGCAACGTTAACTCTGGAAAACATCGTGGGCGGCGGCCAAGCCATTGGCACACTGGCGGATGGACGCAAAGCGTTTGTGTGGGGCGGGCTGCCAGGTGAGCAGGTAACCATCAGGGTGACCAAGAAAAAATCAAAGTTCGTCGAAGGCGTCGTAACTGAGGTTCATCACGCCAGTTCTGAACGCATCGCTCCGGTCGATCCAGGCAGCTACCTCAGCACCAGCCCCTGGCAAATCATGAACTTTTCAGCAGAGCAGCAGTACAAAGCCCAGCTAATTGCTGAGGCTTTTCGGCTGCATCACGTTACCTTGCCGACTACGCCAACAGTCTATACGGACGAGCAGCAATTGGCGTATCGTAACAAAGTTGAATACAGCTGGTACAGCGACACCGACCCGGACTCAAAAACTGATACGCTTGATTTGGCATTTTTCCGACGTGGCTCAAAGGGTAAAATCACTGTCGACGGCACCTCACTTGCTCGTCCCGAGATCAACACGCTAGCCTTAGAAATTCGCGACTTGCTGCGCACCAAACCAGTCACCGCACGTAACCTCAAAACAGTACTCATCAGATGCAGCCGGTCAGGAAAGTGCATTTGGCAATTGTATCTCAAAGACCGCTTGGAAAATGTCATCACCGCCGAAGAGGCAGCCGCACTGTCAGCCCAAGGCGGAGAAATCATCTATTCTAACCCCAAAAGCCCCGCTAGTGTCATCACTGAGCGGTTAGCGGCATTTGGTGACACCGTTCTTGCTGACAAAGTGCTGGGCGTTCCGTTTCGCTATGTCGCTGAAGGATTTTTCCAAGTTAACGTGCCAGTGTATGAACAAGCTCTCACCGACATGGCAGCCTGGATCGGTACCATGCCAACAACATCAAACACTGTCGACATGTATTCGGGTGTTGGCACTATCGGCCTCACCATTGGCGGGGAAAAGGTTACTCTGGTGGAAATCAACGAACACGCCGTCCAGGAAATGCAGCGAAATATTCACGCTTTGGGACGCGAAAACAGTACAAAAGCCGTCTTGGCAGCCAGTGAACAAGCCCTTGATTATATCCACCCCGACAATCTCATCATCGTCGATCCGCCACGAGCTGGCTTGCATGCGGACGTCATCGACCGCTTGTTAGAACAATTGCCACCACGCATCGTCTACTTGAGTTGCAACCCCGTTACTCAAGCTCGAGACGTTGCTTTGCTCAGTGAAAAATATCGCATTGTGCATCATCAGGGCTATAATTTCTTCCCACGCACACCACACATTGAGAATCTGGTTGTTTTAGACAGAGTGTCGCATTAAGACTGCGAAGATCTGACTTTTACACCAGCGCGCAGTGCGAGCCACCACTGTAAGATTGCTGCCAGGACGATGACGCCAAGCGCCGGTAGTAGCACAATGATATCTGGCTTGGTGAAGTCGAAAAATCGGCGAAGCGGGCCAATGCCAAAACTACCAGCCGCCACAACACTCACCGCCAACATGTACAGCAAGCGCGCTTTTCTGGCGTTGCGCGTTAAAGTAACGCCCAACATCGGTCCAACCAAAAATACTAGATAGACGCCATAGAACGTTGCTGTCAGCACCGTCATGGTGGCGACTTCTTCAGGGCGATCAGGGAAGATGGCAGAACCAATCCAATAGGTGAACGCTACTGTCAGTCCCGTGATCAGCGCGATAGGCATCACGCTAACCAGCGTATGGCGCCAAAACAGGCGAGGATTGATGCGATGGTTCGGTACAGGCGGGAAAAATGTCCACATTAAGGTTGGCAACGTCACCAAGAAAATATTCATGAAGGTGATGTGGCGTGGCTGATATGGATAGATCATACCCAGCGACAGTGTACAAATCAGCAGCACCACACCGTACATAATTTTGTGGAAGAACAGAGTGGCGATGACTTCAATTGCTTGCATGATTCTGTTGCCCAGCCGCATACCAAGCGGCAAAGATGTGAATGAATTGTTCAACAAAATAATGTCTGAGACGCGACGTGACGCTGGTGCGCCCGCGTGCATAGCCACGCCAAGATCAGCCTTTTTGAGCGCCAGCGCGTCATTAACACCGTCACCGACCATACCCGTGAACAAGGCCTGGCTTTTGTAGTGCGCAATCAGCCGCTCTTTCTGCTCTGGATGCACCCGAGCAAATATGACGTGTTCGTCAGCTGCCTTGATAAAATCTTTATCACTCAAAGCAGCTAGCGCCGCACCAGTGATGGCTTTTTCGGAATTATTGATGCCAGCCGCCGAGGCGATGAATTGCACCGTCCGTGGATTATCACCAGATATCACGCGAATACTGACGCCTTGGTCTTGCAAAAATTGTACAGTTTTCTGGACACCATCACGCAGCGAATTACGCAAAATCACCGCACCAATAGCACGGCCAGAACCGATAGACAAGTCTTTCAAAGCGCTCCGAGAATCATCAAATTCAGCCAACAACAGCACACGCAGACCCTCATCAGCCCATTCGTTGATCTGGCGCTGACCCATTTCATCAACCGGAGCCAGCCCTGTGACAAACTCTGGTGCCCCCATGACAACCGTGTGAGTTTTACCCTCAAACTCAAACCGCAAACCCGCCATTTTGCGCGCAGACGAAAACGCCATAACGTCAATGATTTTAGCGTCTTTAGGCGGCGTGGCTGCTTCCAAGATGGCCTGACCAGTAATATTGCCACCGCTGGTTTGCTCAGCAATCAACGCAGCAATCCCTGAAAGCGTTTCGCCTGATTGATCACCACTACCCAAAGCAACAATTTTCTCCAAGGTCACCTCGTCACTGGTGAGCGTACCTGTTTTATCGACACACAACAAATTGAGCAGCGCCATGGCCTCGATGGCTGACAGTTTTTGTGGCAAAACTCTGGCTTGCGCTAATTTGATCGAACCAAACGCCAATAGTAGTGAACTTGCCAGTAGCAGCCCCTCTGGCACAACCGTCACGGCCGCCGAAGTGATGGTTTTTAATATCTGCACTGAGTCCTGACCAGACGTCATATAGGCGATGAAAATCAACGCCGCCAGCCCAAACGCACCAAACGTCAAAAAGCTAATGGCGCGCTGAATCGCTCGCTGCAGAGGAGTCAATTCTGGCTTGTACTGTTTCAACACTTGACTGATGGCACCGGCTTTTGTGTCCGCGCCAACTGCCGTCACGCAAGCTTCGCCAGAACCAGCCAAGACAGTGGTCGCCGCCCAAGCCGTGTCGCCGACACTTTTTTCGATGGCCGCCGATTCGCCAGTCAACATACTTTCGTTCAGTTCCAAGCCTTTAACCTCCAGCATCTCCACGTCTGCTGGCACTTCATCACCAGCAATCAGCTGGATTTTATCCCCGACCTGCAACGCATCATACGCCACTTCCGTCACAGAACCATCAGCCGACAACAACCGTGCTCGTGGCTGACTCATCAACTCCAGCTTCTTGAGCGCTCGTTTGGCACGAATTTCCTGAACAATACCAATCAACGAGTTCACGACAATCACCACAGAGATAAACCACGCATCGCGGTACTCGCGAGCATAAATCAGCGCGCCCGCCAACAGAAAAATTGCGATAACAATCGGCGAAAACAAATTGCGACGAATAATTTCCCAGTAACCGTTCATTATTTGGTGCGGACCTTCCTGTAGGCAAATCGCGCGCCCACCCGCCATTCGCCGTGAACGTCAGGATCAAACTGATGGATTTCACCATTTTTAATCTCTGAAACCACTGCCAGGGCAGGGTTATATGGCGCCAAGGTTCGGTAGAAAATCAAATCCTCCTCAGACTGTACCGTCATGCCAGGAAAAACTTCTTGAAATTTTTGGCGACCAAGGATATCAAAATAATCTGGCTGGTACTTGGGCGGGTAGAACTCGTCCAGCCTGAGCCCCATGCGCACTGCTATTTTCTTGACATCCGCCAGTGTCATATTGGAAGACGCGCGCAAATAGAGCAGCAACTGGTTGTTAGACGCCATAAATACCGCCGCTTGAGCAGTGCGACCAACATCAGCCAACGGCAAGATAAATCGCTTTACTGAGACATCAACATCAAATGCTTCGCTGATTAAAGATTCCAACTCCGACGCGGTCACTGTAGGCTTCATGGCTTTATTTTACCATTTTCAACCGCACGCGTATACTGTAAGTATGGATTTTTCTACACGCTACGCCAACCTCAATGCCAATCAACGTTCTGCCGTCGACAAAATTCACGGACCGCTGTTGGTTATCGCCGGTCCTGGCACTGGCAAAACCGAGTTGCTGAGTATGCGAGCTGCCCACATATTGCGTCAAACTGACACCTTACCAAGCAATATTTTATGTCTGACGTTTACTGACTCGGGTGCAGTCAATATGCGCCAGCGCTTGCAACAAATCATCGGTGAAGACGCCTACAAAGTCGCCATTCATACGTTTCACAGTTTTGGCTCAGAAATCATCAACACCAACCGGCAATATTTCTTCCGCGGCGCAGATCGGCAACCAACCGACGAGCTGACGCAGCAACAGATTCTGCAAGAAATTTTTGAGGCCATGAGCTGGGATAATCCGCTCAATGTCAAAAACAATGACGAATTTATCTATCTAAAAGAAACACTGAAAACCATTTCCGAATTCAAAAGCAACGGTCTGATCTCTGAAGAAATACAACATGTTCTGGACGACGTGGAGCGAACAATCACAGAAATTTCTGGAGCCATCGCGCAGCTCTTCCAAACCACCATCAAAAAATCAACCATCCCAGCATTTGCCAACGTAGCAGAAATAGCAGCAAGCCTCACCCCGCAGCCTTTGCCGGCAGCCATCACACCGTACGCCAATGTACTAGCACTCAGCATGGCCAACGCCGCGCAAGAAGCCTTGGAAAATGACAGCACCAAACCCAT
>CAUVPL010000040.1:0-5383 GCA_963553685.1 uncultured Candidatus Saccharibacteria bacterium | reverse complement strand
ATTTATGCTAACGCTTTATTAGCGGCTTGTACCAGATGATGCCAATACAAGCAATCAACAAACCACCGGCGACATCAAGTGGTGTGTGCACCAATGCCAACACCCGGCCAATTCCAACCAGCAGTGTCAACACCAAACAAACACTGGCCAACAGTTTATCACGCGTACCGAACCAAACTGCCAAGGTGATTGCCATAGTGAACAACGCGTGATCTGAAGGAAACCCAGGATTGTTGAGATAGGCTGCGCCTGGCTCAACGCCCATCAACTCAAATGGTCGCAAGCTTTCTGGCTGATAGAACGTCCCCACCGTCTTTGCCACCACATACGCCGTCAAGCCTGCCATCAAAATTCTGGCATATGTCTGATATTTTTTATTATTCGGCACTTTGCACAGCAATGCGTACGCACCAATCAAGACTACCGGTATAACCAAACCGTCTGCCACCAGTTTCACAATTGCTTCCATGCAATCATTGTATCATCCGCCAGCCTGCACATCCAGAGCTTGCGCACCACCATGTTTTGTAGTACAATCAAATACGCATTGGGGATTGGCCAAGTGGTAAGGCAGCGGGTTCTGGTCCCGTGATCGGGGGTTCGAATCCCTCATCCCCAGCCACATTGAACTACAAAATACATCGTTAGCGCGATGTATTTATTTTTTTGACGTTTTGATGGCAATGCCAAACAGTACCCACAACAGCCCCAGCCACACAAAGTCAATCATACTCGATTCTCGAGATAATATACTGAACAATATGGAGATACCGCGCATATCCGCAAAGACCACCAAAACCGTCAGTAACTGCAGCGCCATGATCAGGCAGCAAAAACTCAGCCGCAATACAGAAGATCGCGCCCGTAGCCCAATCAGCCAAGGCAATGCCAGCACTTCCATATACACCAATGCCACAGCGAGCACCACTGCCGTCGCTTCGGTAAACCCAGCAAACTGCAACAATCCTGGAAACTTTTCAAAAGCAAACAGCTGCATCAGTACTGTCACCAGCAACGTCGCTGCTAGCAGCAAACCAGCCCAACGGCCCAAACCAACGTTTATAATCTCTTTTCTCATTCGTTTGACTGACGGCTTTTTCATGCTTTCATTATAATGCGCAAGCCTCATAACCACAAGTTTGTTGTATTTTTCACTAAATTACTTGCAAAAAAAAAAAAATATACGTACAATAAACATAAGCGAACTATACAAAAATAAACACCACAAATTACGTATCTTTCGCTCTACGACCATCCACCACAACAAAATACCGTTACTTTTCATGTAGCGGTATTTTCCGTTGACTCAGTATTATTTGTCTTTTTTGGAATGGTTTTCACGCCACTCGGCGATCATGGCATGATTGCCACTCAGCAGAACCTCTGGTACCTGCAAACCATTGAACTCAGCGGGGCGCGTGTACTGTGGGAATTCCAACGTCTCGCCATCTGAAAAACTCTCAATCGCCGCTGATTGCTCACCGCCCAAAACTCCAGGCAACAGCCGAACGATTGAATCAATGATGGTCATGGCCGGCAGCTCGCCGCCAGTCAGCACATAATCCCCGACGCTCAGCTCCATATCCACCAGTTCCATGATTCGCTCATCATACCCCTCATATCGTCCACAGATGAAAATGTAACCGTGCTCTTTTTCTGAAAATTCTTGCGCCAGCGACTGCTTCCATCTGGTGCCACGTGGCGTCATGATGACTACTTTGGCAGTTGGATCCTGGCTCTTGGCGTGCGTCACCGCGTTCCATAGCGGCTCGATCATCAACAGCATACCGTCACCGCCACCATATGGCGTGTCATCAACTTGCCGCCGCGGCCCCAGGCCAAACTCACGTAAATCAATCGTTTCCAGGCTCACCAAACCTTCTTTCTGCGCTTTCCACATCATGGAACTACCAAACACACCCGTCAACATTTCGGGGAACAATGTAATCACTTGAAATCTTCTCATCTCTCAAATTTTAACATACACTTGACTAAAAACTAATTTTAGTGTAGCATGATGGCTAACAATTTAAAGGAGTTTTTGTTATGAAGGAAACCTTACACCAATCTAACCCCTGGCGAAAAATGGCCATTAAGTCGGCTGCAGCATTATCTATTGGTGCCTCTGTACCTGGCCTCAGTGGCTGTTCAGCTGAACCACAGCCCGACATATACAAAATGTCTGTCGCTATAGCCTGTGATGGACAGTCACATTTCGGTAAACCTGGAATATTATCAAACGAAAATGACGTCAACGGTAGGGGCAACACCGGAAACGTAGACAGAGTGACTATTGGCTGTCAAACCTGGTCTATGGACGCTGACTCTAGTCAGGAAAATGACGCTCGAATTGCTGGAGAAGTTGAAAAAAGAAAACTATCAGAAGAAGAACAAAAAGACAATCCGCAAAATTGGCTTTACGATATTGTCGATGAAACCCGAGATGATAAAACATATCCCATTGATTGGAATGTCACGGTTGGTAAGTCAAAGGAAGGAAAGAAAGACGCCGCAACCGAACTTCCTCACCCTCTTTGCTACACAGGCAACTATCTGGTTGGAGATGGCGAATCTTGGACCATCGTGTGTGAGACCCCAGACCCAGACCACAAGATCAACCCCGTAATAGACCCTAATGATACAGGCGGTTACATAGTCAATAAAAACGCTGACGGAAAAGTAACCTCCTATATGCGAGAAAATCCAGCACCAGATGCTAATTTCGTGGAGCCACCTTATTTCTAATCAGTAGATCTAAATCATAACCCAAAAAACCGCCTCATCACGGGGCGGTTTTTTAGCACAAATAAGGCTCTCAATGGTTACCCATTGCTCGCATAGAGCTGTTCTCGCATGTTGTCTGTGCTTGAACTACGTTTATTATATATCAAGGTCGTCCAGTTCTGCAAGCTCTTTTCGAGCATTTTCTGCGTAGGAAGATTGGCTTTCCACAGCTTCCTCTGTTGGCTTTTCCACAGCAGAACTAGAAGATGCACTACCTTCACTACTCTGCGCGCCAGTAAAGCCATCGTTGTTGACGATTTTCAAATTGTAGCGTGCGTCATTTTTTGTACCCAAAGCCCGCAGCAAGGTACGAACACTTTGTGCAGTACCACCACGCTTACCGATCACCCGACCCAAGTCCTCAGGGTTGACAGTCAGCGTCAACAGTACACCTTTTTCATCAATCAACCGCTCAACGACAACATCATCTGGATGCTCCACAAGTGATTTAATGATGTATTCCACAAATTGCTGGTCAATCGTTGACATTCTGCCCCTCCTTCGGAATTAAACTGTATAGTTAGTATATCATAAACGTTTTAGCACGAGCAATAACAGAATCAGGCTCAAGAAGCGCTTTCTGAGTCATCATTCAGTCGCCGGTATTCTGCCAATGCAGCCCGAGCCGCTGCCTGCTGAGCGACTTGTTTAGAAGGGCCACTTCCTTGACCCATCAAACGGTCACCAACAAACACACCCAGCCTGAAGACTTTGTCGTGGTCAGGGCCTTCTTCGCTCAGCACTTTGTAAACCGGCGTTTGTCCGTCCAATCGCTGCGAGACCTCCTGCAAATGAGACTTTGGATCACGCCAACTGCCAGTTTCCAAAATGTGGTCCAATTTGACGATGATGTGTGTATGGATAAAATCGCGTGCATCATCAAAGCCACGCTCCAGATAGATCGCGCCGATAACCGCCTCAAAGGCATTGGCTAAAATCTGCAAGTGCGCCCGATCCGAACCATTTTTCTCACCCTTAGACATGCGAATGAGCGGACCATAGCCCAACTTATCACCCGCATCACCGATGCTTTCTGTCCGCACCAGCGCCGCCCGCCACGCCGTCAAAATACCTTCTGGTTCAGAGAAATGAGCAAACAGATATTCAGTCACCGCCAATTCCAAAACCGCATCGCCCAGAAACTCCAGCCGCTCGTTGTGCTCGTGAACTGATTTTCGGTGCTCATTGACATAGCTGCGGTGCGTCAACGCAGTGATCAACAGATCCAACTTTGTAAATTCAAAACCCAGCTTCTCGCGCGCAAACTCTTGATACGGCGCCGTGTTCATCCCGCTCATTTACAGATTCTCCTGTCTGATACGTTTCATAGCGAGCAAGATCAATTTGCCGATGTCCTCGTACTCAATTTCGTCCAAGGCTTCATGAAATGAAAACCACTTGAGACCATTCATCCACTCCTCTTTTTGCAATTTTTCATTTGGATCAAGTGCTTTCACCAGATATACCTGTGTCGTCATCAGCACCAATTTATCAATCCGTCGGTATCGAAAATTCACCTTACCCAGCCAGCCACAAACCTCAATCTTTTTCAGGCCGGTCTCTTCACCAATTTCTCGCCTGGCAGTTACCTGCGCCGTCTCACCTGGTTCAATGTGCCCCTTTGGGATAGTCCAGCGATCCCGCGCGTCTTGATACAACAAAAATTCGGCTTCGCCTTTTTTGTTGCGGCGAAATACCACGCCACCAGCCGTCGGCTCTCGCACGATTTCCTGAATTGACGGCTTTTTATGCCCGCTAAAATATTTGCGTATTCCGCTAAAATTGTCCTTTGTCATCGGCATCCTCTTGGAGGGAGCGATATGCTGTACCCAGCACACCGTTGATAAATTTCCCTGAGTTATCCGAACCAAACGCTTTGGCTAATTCGACTGCTTCATTGATGACCACTTTCGGAGGCGTATCTTTTGCGTGATTGAGCTCATACAGTGCTAACCGCAAAACTGCTCGGTCAATTCGCGCGATCTGCTCAATTGGCCATTCGGGAGCCAACGGACGCAACTGTTCATCCAGTTCCTGCTGAACCGAGATCACGCCGCGCACCAGCTTATCCACAAAATCGACATCATCGACTGATGACTTGTACTTATCAAGATTTCTCTCAAGAATGTCTTTATATTCGACTGAATCGTCTCCAACCTCACGGCGAAATTCATATTCATACAGTGTCTGAAGAGCGACGATTCGTCCTAAATGACGGTTTGAAGCCATGCGTAAAACGTTCCTGTTCGGGTTATATTACTACTATTTCGTTTTTTTGCCAGTTTCGCGCTTGGTAGTCCAGGCTTTAACTGGTGAAGAACCGTTTACACGGCGAGCTAATTTCAATACCAGATGACTGCGGCGCAGGCCAGTTTTTCGCGGGCTGCTCTGTTTTTTAGGTTGTGCCATAATCTCTCCTTTATCAGTTTATATTAACACTTGGGCTTTATTATAACGGTTTTTACGATTTTTCTCAAGAGTATAGTCTGAGATATTCTACAATATACTTGACTTTTTATGTTGCTTATGCTATTATACTAATCATGAAGAATGAACGATTACCAGAAACAAGCTTTGCAAAAAAGGAAAAAATAGAGAA
>CAUVPL010000039.1:0-5494 GCA_963553685.1 uncultured Candidatus Saccharibacteria bacterium | reverse complement strand
GAAAAATTATCAAAAATCTCAATCACTCCAGAGAAATCGACAGCCGCTGACCGCTATGCATGAGCTAAATAGCTGTCGCCAAAAACGCCGTTTCGCTACACAACAGCAGGCCGAAAGGGAAATAGCCAACCGACAACTGACCGACCCACGATTGTCTCTGGCAACCTACAGATGCAATTGGTGCGGCGGCTGGCACCTTACATCCCGCCAAAGTCATTAGAAGACGAGATGCTCTTGGATTGGCACATTAGTGTAACGACCCAAAATTGGTACCGTTGAATCAGTCGTTGTACCGTCGCCAAGCTGTCCTCGGTTATTGTTACCAACCGTATACACACGATTATCAGTTGTAAAGATCACAGTCGTACCACCACCACTTTCCACGTGCTTGGCACGAGGAGCAGTTGGACTAC
Organism: uncultured Candidatus Saccharibacteria bacterium; assembly: GCA_963553685.1. GTDB lineage: Bacteria > Patescibacteriota > Saccharimonadia > Saccharimonadales > Saccharimonadaceae > Nanosynbacter. The sequence goes on along the minus strand of CAUVPL010000039.1, from coordinate 5,081 downwards.
TGCCAAACAACTGCATTGGCGTTGGCGTATTACGGCTTACCTTATCACCAGTACCCAACTGACCATTTTCATTTGAGCCAGCGCCATACACCTTACCATCGTCGCCCACTACAAACAGGTTACTGACACGCCCTGCGTATGCCGTTGACCAGATATCAACCGCTTTGACACCAGCTGGCAGCATGAATTTTACTGGGACTGGATTCCTCCAGTTAGTAGCCCCATTTGCGTGGTTAGCGCTATTACCAAACACACCATGGTAGTTACTACCAGTACTATACACATTCCCATCAGATGTACGATATGATGCGAATAACTCGTCAGTGGAAATTTGTTGTACAAATCCTGGAACACCTAAGTCTCGGATCTTTGGCGTCTGAAGCCTGAAAAAGATATGTTTATCACTTGGTGGACAGCCAGCAGATATCGTCATGCCCGTCCCAGAGGCATTAGCGCTCAAACAATGGTTACTGGCACCTCGACGGAAAATGCGCTCTGAACCATGTGGAACCATGCGCCAGCGCTGGATAGCTGATGAAGGATTACAGTTAGCTAAACGTAGGTTAACTAGATCACCGGCAGTGTTTTCTATACATCTGCCATTCACTTTGATTTGTTCCTGCGGCGTATACTCAAATTGCTGCTGGGAACTGTCATTGCAGCCACGAGGAGCTATTGTAGTAGGGCCAACCGCTTCCATGCAGCGATCTTGCAAAAACCTCCAACGAAATACCAAATTATCCTTACCGACCTCTAAATGGTTTGAACCGCCCACGCCATAAACCTTACCATCATTTGCCAAGATATATAGGGTACCTCCGTCAAAAGCCAGTTGCATAGCGCGCGGTTTGCCGTGGTCACCAAAGTTACCAATCTTTATCGGTGTTGATAAGCCCGGGGTATTGGCACGACCCAGTTGATAATAATCATTTGCACCCCAGCCATACACGGCACCATTTTGCATGATGACATAGGCATTATATCGGTCCTGTACCAGGTGAGCAGTCGGAATTGTTGCAGGATTACCTGGGTTCGGGAAAGGCAAGGCAACGCGCTTTGGATTAGATCTGTGGCTGCAAGCAGTAGGGTGCGCTGCTGTGACCGAATAATCACCAGTGCCCAACAGTCCATATGTACATTCACCTGCAGCATAGATATTTTTATCACTGCCTAGCACAAAGTTTGCCCAACCCGAGTTGACGGTAATTGCTTTAACGCCAACTGGTAAGCCGAACCTTACCGGTGTTGAAACTGTCGAGCTTATATAGCCAGCGCCCAGTTGTCCACGGTCATTTTTACCAGCGCCATACACCTCGCCGTTCTCATCTCGAACCATTAAGTTTCCACCAACAGAGACAAAGTTGGTATGCACCGAAACTGCACGCTGCGACACGTTAAATCTCACTGGAGTTGGCTGAGCTGTTGAAACCAATCCAGCACCTAACTGACCTCGATCATTCGCACCAACTGACCGCACACGTCCAGCAGAGTCAATTGTCGCAAAGAACACCTTGTGTTGCGTGCCGTGCATATCACCTTCATATCCAAACGCCAAGGTGTCGACACGCGTTTGCGCCCCAGTAGCCAACGACAGTACGCGTGTGTAGGTTTTCCAAACACCACCGCTTGGCCGTAGCAGTTCAACATAACCTGTAGCATATGCCTGCTGGACCTCACCACCGGTTGAGCCAAGAGGAGGGACAGTAAACCGCGTTCGAATATTGCCCTCATGCATCACAGTATTTGCCTGACCAGGCTCTGGATCACCCGCACAGTTTGTTTCTGGAGCTAGATTTTTTGATCCCCACGGCGAAATCATACCGTTGCTGCGCAGGCAAGACACAGCATATGCCAGACCACTTTCAGCAGCTTCACGCGCCAATTGGTTATAATACCGATCCCGTAACGCCGCTGCATATGAAGCAGCCAGTTGCATAGCCACCAAAAGCAAGGTCAGCATAATTACTGAGGTGATGAGAACTGTTGGTAGGGTAAATCCTGTTTTTTTGTTGTCCGCACCCATGATTACTCATCATTATACACTTGTCGATAAGCATGTACAATATGCTATAATAGACTTACGTAAAGAAAGTTGAGGGGAATATATGAGCGAAGATACAGCAACCAACCACAGCGCCAAAGTAACCGTCTACAGCACCAGTTGGTGCGCATTTTGTCACACTGAAATGGAATGGTTGGAAAAACTGGGAATCGATTTCATCAAAAAAGATATCGAAGCAGAACCTGCAGCTAAAGAAGAATTGTTAGCAAAAAATGGCGGCAACTTCCAAGGTGTGCCAGTGACTGACATTAACGGCGAGTTGGTGCTTGGTTTTGACCGACCAAAGCTGCAAGATTTGCTGCGCAAGAATGGCCTGTTGGCTGATTAGAACACACGCTTGAACGAATAATAATCCCGCCTGACCAATGGCGGGATTTTTATGCTGCGCCGATTTGTACGACCTCACCGCCGATTTCTTGGCGGAAATAATTGTCGTGACTGACGTAGAGGATGGCGCCAGAATATTTCGCCAGCGCTGTCTCCAACTCCTCGATGCTCGGTAAGTCAAGATGGTTGGTTGGCTCGTCCAAAATTAATAGCTGCGGGTCATTCGCCAGCATGGCAATGATTTGAAAGCGGGCTTTCTGGCCACCCGACAGGCGCGTCAGTGGTGTCATCCGGTCCGCTTCGGTAAACAGATAATCAGCTAGCAATTGGCGGATTTTAGTATCAGAAATCGGCAGGTCACGGCTCAGATATAATTTCTCGATCGCCGCCTCCAGCGGATCCGCCAAATACCGCTCATCAATCTCTTGCTCATACACACCCACCCGCACCTGCGGATCGAGGAAGAGGTTGCCGGAGTAGAGGATGGGGGTGACGGCTGCGCCACGCTCCTGCGCTGGAGTACTCTTTTCGCTTGTATCTCTACTGGAGATACTACGCGAGCGTTCGGCTGAAACGTCCGCTCCTCGCGAACATTTCACAGCCTCCAGCACAGGAGGTGTCGCTGTTGCTGGCGCATCTGGCACGAGCGGTGTCTCAGATTTCTTCTGAGTGTATTCAAGCTGGCTCGTCAAACTCTTTTTCTGAAGGCTTTGCCTTTCCGGCAAAGGCGCGCCAAGAGCGCCAGCTGAATCAATTGGCGGCGCGCCGGCCTGAGGAAAAAGATGTTTGCGAGACGGGCGAGCCACATCACCGCTTGCCAACAACATCCGAATCAGCGTCGTCTTGCCAGCGCCATTACGGCCGCGCAGCTCCACCGCCTCACCTTCGCGCAGATCAATATTCACCCCCTCAAACAATATCCGCTCGCCAACACCAACCGCCGCATCCTCAACCCGCACCAGCACATGCTGACTGCGACTGGCCGCGTCCTTCATCGATAGCCGAATATTGCGCGCCTTGAACTTGCCGTAGCGCTCAGCCGACTTATAATCAAGCTGCCCAGCCGATTCCTTGTCGATCCAAAACGTCGGCTTGTCCATCTCTGATAATTCCGCCAATTCCGCCCGCGCCTCATTCTCCAGCCGCTTAAACTTTTGGATAGTGCCAGGGTTTCGCGACTTTTCCTTCAGCCGCTGATAATCCAGCACCTTTTGCCGAAGGTTAGTCATCCGCTTCTCAACTTGCTCAAAATTATTCATGCCCGCCGCCGTCGCCTGAGCGTTTTGCTTAAGGTAAGCGTCATAATTACCGCGGTAGCTGACCGCTCGGCCGTCTTTGAGCTCAATAATTCGATCCACCTGGCCCAGCACATCGCGGTCGTGCGTGATGATCAGCATGGCCTGGCGCGGCTGCGAATTCATCCAGTCGATGAATTGCTGCTTGGCCACATAATCCATGTGGTTGGTCGGCTCGTCAATCAGCGCCAAATGCGCCCCCGCATGCATAATCTTCACAATTTCCACCAGCCGCTTCTGACCGCCCGACAGGGAACCAAGCGGACGGCCGCCGCACCCACTCAGCTGAAAATTATCGAGCTCCTGCCCAATCTTCTCCTCAATCTGGTAAAAGCCTTTCTGGTCAAATCGCTCCAGCGCTTGGGTGTACTCCTCAATCTTACGCATATTATCGCCCATAGTCTCGGGGTACTCATCAATGATTTTCTTTAAGCTCGCATATTCCGGCAGCCCCGCAAGGATGTAGCTCAGCACCGTCTGATCGCCCAAACCGTGATGCTCCTGCGCCGTACTGGCCACGGTGATGCCGCGCCGAAAAATCACCTCGCCAGTGTAGTCAGTGTCCGTGCCTGCTAAGATTCCAAACAGCGTCGACTTGCCAACGCCATTGCGGCCGACCACGCCAACCTTCTCGCCATCATCCACGCTAAACTTAACGTCGCGCATCAACGTCTTGTCGCCAAAACTCTTCTCGGTGATGTGGATGTCGGCTATCATTAGGCTATTGTACCACACACCATACCATAAAGGTATTGAAATATATGATTTTTTGTGGTATAATAAAAGTTATGGAAAATGATTCTCACGATACTCAAAAAGATGTTCAAGGTGCTAAAGTTATCGACTTTACTGACCATTACAACCGGCGTGTTGCTGAGAAAATGCCTAGACGGATAGGAAAAGCAGCTCTCGGAAAGCTTGGCTGTAATACTGGTAGATTGCCGTTAGGGCGGTTAGCTCCGGTTTATGACATCTCCAGTCGTCTCCCAAAAACCACCGCTCCAGAAGCTGCCGCTGAAGAAGATATCGTTACTGGGGAGCAAGATACCGAAAGGGAAGTTATTGCAGAAATGGTGGAAGATATCATAACAAACTTTGAAGCTTTGTCACAATATGACGGTGACCTAGGAGAATTCTTAGACACCATCAATGATCAACTGGAGGATTGCTACGAAGAGCTTAGCCCTGACCAAAAGAAAAAGTTAGCCATCACGCTCACCAGTGTCTTGAGTGATGAATGCCACGAAAACATCTCTCGAGCAGTAGTCCGCCATCCATACCTTGTAAAGGTCCTGGGCGTTGCCCTTTGTATGCAAGATGACCCTCTCTTTCAGGCAATGAAGCGGCATCCAAGTTATAAACCGACCGATGAGACGAAAACAATTGAGGAAACAAGT
>CAUVPL010000038.1:0-5575 GCA_963553685.1 uncultured Candidatus Saccharibacteria bacterium | reverse complement strand
TTATCGACGTTGCTCTGATGCTTCAAAGTTATGTTTTAGCCATATATCATAAACAAACGAGGCAAAATTATCTGATTCTTCTATTTTACTCACCACCTTATGAACGTATTCATCAGAATTAAATAGTTCACTACTCCTCTTCTGGGATAATGTACCAAACATCTCGACGGCAACACCTAAAGAAGCAGCGATAGTGGCTGCTACTGGACCTCCAGCAAATGCAGCTACACTCGATGCTGCAGCCTTAACTAGTTCCTTTCCAACCTCATTCATTCGTTTATTAAATTTCCGCTATAGATACCCGCCGCTGCTCCGTCGTATCCCGCTCGCGCACGGTCACCGTGCCGTCCTCCAGCGTCTGGAAGTCGATGACCACGCAGTGCGGCGTGCCGATTTCGTCTTGGCGGCGGTAGCGCTTGCCGATGTTGCCGTTGTCATCCCACATCACCCGGCCCGGGTTGGCTTTGGCGAGCTGGGCGTAGACGTCGCGGGCTTTGGCGACCAATTCCGGCTTGTTTTTCAGCAGCGGAGAGACGGCAAATTTGACTGGTGCCAAGTGCTCTGGCAGCGCCAAATACACCCGCTTTTCACCGTTTTGCTCATCCTCGCGGTACGCACCCGACAACACCGCCATCAGCGCCCGCTCCACACCAAATGACGGCTCGATGACGTGCGGAACAAATTTTGTGTTCGTTCCCTTGACGGTGTATTCCATGCTCTTGCCACTGGCGCGCTGGATGTTCATCAGGTCAAAATCAGTCCGGTAGGCGATACCCATCAACTCTTCACGACCGATCGGATAATCGTATTCGATATCGATCGTCTTTTTGCTATAATGCGCCCGATCCTCCGCCGGCACGTCCAGCTCATGAATGTGTTCTGGCTTCAAGCCCAGTTCTGCCAAAAACGCATGCGTCGCCGCGAGCAGCTCGTCAAACGCCTCCTGCCAATGTTCAGGATCGACGAAATATTCAATCTCCATCTGCTCAAACTCCCGAGAGCGAAAGACGAAATCACGCGGCGCAATTTCATTACGAAAGGCCTTGCCCTGTTGAGCGATACCAAACGGCAAATTAGGATAGAAACTATCGACGACGTTTTTGAAATTAGTGAAGATACCTTGGGCGGTTTCTGGGCGGAGATACGAAATCGACTGTGGATCATAGGTAATCGCCTTCGCACCATTAAGACCGCGCTTGTCGTCAGCACCCTCCATTGGCTCACCAATAGTCAACTCATTTTGCCCGCTAGCGCCGACAAACGTCTTGAACATCATATTAAACGTTCGCGATTTACTCAGCGGATTACCATCAGGGCTCTTGATGCCTTGTTCAGCAATTACCGCATCCATCTGCTCCATGGTCATACCATCGGCGTCAACGCCATTATCTTTGAGGATATGATCGGTGCGATAGCGGCGGTGATTGACCGTGTCCTCACACAGCGGATCGACAAACGTATCCACATGCCCACTCGCCTGCCACACCTTCTGATTCATCAAAATCGCCGCGTCCACGCCGTACATGTCGTCGCGCTCGTCAACAAACCTGCGCCACCACAAGTTCATGATATTACGCTTCAGCTGCACGCCCAGCGGACCGTAGTCCCACGTGCCAGAAAGACCGCCATACACATCCGACCCCTGATAAATAAAGCCGCGGCGCTTACACAGGCTGATAATATCTTCCATTTTTGCTTGACTCATCAAAAAACCTTTCTCCATGTTGGCAACATGGCGATTCACAATTATTACCTACAGTATACCATTTTTATGGGCAATATTATACCGCCGCGTGCTGTCGCGCCACTAGCCAACAAGCGCTGATCACCTCAGTTATCCCACCAATCTGCGCCACATTCGCTAGCGGTTTCGCTTGAATGAGCCGAAGCAGCTTGATGGCGTCCGCCGACAAGTCGCCCTGCTCCGCTGGCCGCAAGCCCTTTTCCGTACTGTCGTACATATATGTCTTGTCAGGCGACAAGGTATGCGCCGCCACGTCAGTGCGTAGGTTCAGCTCATCGCCCAATAGTCCAGCGTATTGCAAGTAAAACCAGGTTTCAATCAGTTTTTGCTCAACCTTCACGTTATTCAATTGAGCCAAAACCTGCTGGGCCACCGAAAACCAGGCTGGCTCGTCGACCTGCTCGCTCGCTCGATTGACCAATTTCAGCACCTCATAGCCAAATTGCATCCGCTCATAGCTGTCCAAAATGTGCCGATAAAATTGCTGCAGCTGCGCACTGGTCAAAATCCCCAGCTCGCCGCGCCCGCGTCGCACCACCACGTCGCACAGCGCAAACAGTTCAATGCCACCCGCCAGTTTACTTTTTTCGCGCCGCACACCTTTGGCGATCACGTTGCGCCGCCCCGCCGAGGTCAACAGATGTAAAATTCGATCCGCCTCACCGTAGTCGGTTCTTCTCAGGACGATAGCTTGCAGGCGCTCACTTTGACTCACTGTAGCACCTCCGTCAACGCCTGTCGTACCTGCGCCGGCGTCATGGTTGCTTTGTCAAGCACCGCCCGCACGCCAAATGGCTCCATATCATCACTGGTAACCCCAACGTTACTACAGACAATGATGGGTAGACCAGCCAAGTCCTCATGGCTTTTCAATTCGTTCAGCAACGCCATGCCCGTTTCACTCGCCAAGAGCATGTCCAGTATCAGTGCATCTGGCTTCCACTGATCAATCATTTCCAGCGCCTGCCCTGGAGAAATAACAACCTGCGAATCAGCATTTATCCCCGAAACATAGTGCTGAAGCAGCTTCGCCCACACTGGATCGTCCTCAACAATCAGCACTTTTTTCATAGCAAACTCATCTGTTGACTTATGGGTAATTCTACATAAAACGTCAGCCCATTACGATGTCTGATCAGGCCAATGGTTCCGCCCATGGCTTTTGCAAATTGCGACGCCACATACACACCCAAGCCACTACTGTCAGGACGCGTTCGAACTGATTTTCGCCGTTCCATTTCGTCGACCAGCCGTGCGTAGTCAGCACGACTCATCATCGGGCCGTGGTCACGGATCAAAATCCTCAGCGTCGAGCCAATTTGGCGAATCGTCACTCGTATGGGCATATCTTTTTCGCTGTATTTGAGCGAATTGTTCAAAAAGTTAGCTAAAATCCGCGACAATAACGCCCTGTTTGCCACCACCAAATACTTCGCCGACTGTTTTTTCGGCCAGTCGATTGATTGACCGTACAAACGCAACATCGGGTGTAATTCCATGGCCATTTGCTGACACAACGCCAGTGGATTGATGGGCTCCAGAGGAAACAACGTCGGCGACAAGTGAGCCGTTTGTGCCAAATCTTGCACTAATGCCAATGATTGATCGCTGATATTCGACAATTGCCGAACAATCCGACGCGTTTCAGCTTCATCTAATGATTCTTCTTCCAGTAGTAGACTCAGTTGCCTGATGAGTGCCAGCGGAGATTTCAACTCATGGGCAGCCACTGCTACACTTGGCAGCTGCCCAAATTCAGCATTATTCCATCTTACCTCCGCCATACCTACTTACAGTATAGCAATTGGCGAGTTACTGAACAAACTTAACCGTGTCGAGAACTGCTTGAAAGTCTGGCTTGAAGACGTCAGCGTCGGTAGAGAAACGAATCGTTTTATCCCTCACCCGCATCAAAACGACTGAACCGCGTAGTTCTTTGGTGAAAGCACCGTCCAAACGAGTTGCTGCGTTACCATTGAATTCAACGCTACTTGATGTCAATTCGCCTTTCTTCAACTGGTTGGCGTATTGACTCAACACCTTGTCAAAGTCGCTGTTTAGCACTTCCAAACGAACTGCAAAGCGGCTGGTGTTTGAACGTGCTGGCGGTACAGTACCCGGATGTAGATATGCTTTGTAATCACCGCGGTCAGTACCATCTTGGTCAACATATGCACTCCAGGTTTTTGGATACATAAATGAGACTCGACCAAATTCATTTGGCCCAACAAATTCAACACGTGGGTTCTTAGCTTCTTCAGAAAATCGCTTCTGGTCAAGCTCAGCCTGTTCATTTTTACCTTTGGCAACCGCACTGGCAACCTTTGCGTCAACGCCAGTCTTCTCTCGTGTGTACTCCACGAACATCCAAGCTGCTACAGCTCCAGCGATTAGCGTTAACACCAAAAAACCAATCGTACCGACCATCCAGCCGTTGATTGACCCCTGTTCAAATTGTCTTCTTTTCATATCTTGCATTATAGCTTATGCTTTGCCTCCTGTAAAGTCAGGACGTATTTCATACAGAAAATACGGACCAGCTTCTTTCAGCAGTCGGTCGTCCCTGGTGGTGTCCAGCTTGTAGCCATAACTCACCAAGCGTACCGACCCGCCCTGGTAGGTCGCTTGTTGTCTGGCCAATTGATAAATCTTCTTCAGATGCAGCCCCGCTCCAAACGCGTATATCACAGTAATGTGTTTGGCAGGCTGCGTCGTCCACGCATTCGTCCATTTAATGCGCACATTCTTGGCGTGCTTTCTTAGCCGCCAACGAGACACCAGTACTAAAAATGGGTTAATTTCATAGCCAATAGCCTGAGCACCGGTCCTCGCCACCTCTTGTAGCACAGCGCCATCACCTGACCCCACATCTAGCACAATGTCATCTTTGGCCAGCCTCAGTTCATCCCTCAACAGTTTATGAATATCAGTGTGGCGCGTTGGCACATACGGCGCACCGATGAACGCCGTCAGTCCAAATATCAAAAATACTATCAGCCCACAAATAATTATCACTTCCATGGCGTATCACTCACTCAACAGCTCAATCTCATTTTTCATATTCAGTAATCGTTCTTCTGCCTGCTCCGCCACTTTTTTGACAGCCAGAAACCGCTCGCGCGCCTCTTCTAGCCGAAACTCATCACTGTGAAACCACGCCATTTCTTTGTCCAGCTGCTCTAATAGTTCGTTAATCGTTGGTTCGTTCTGCATATGCTTCAACCCTCGCTTTCATCAAAGCTTTGTTAGTTTGTATTTCAATCACTTCCCCGACCGCACAATTACCCCTGATCATGGCATAGCCTCTTGCCAGGGCTAATTCTGGATCGTATTCACTAATCAACCTGATGCGTGACTGCACATCCCCCAGCAACTCGTCAACCCGCTGACGCCAACTGTCTAGAGCGGTACTGCGCGCCATTTGTACCAGCTCCAATTCCTCGTCAATCGCTCGTACTGTTTGTAACGCCACGCCACGAAACTGGTGCTTGATCGACCGGATCATCTCTTGTTTGTCTGGCAGTAGCAACTGCGCCGCGTTGCTCGGTGTTGACGCTCGTACATCAGCCGCAAGATCGCACAATGTCGTGTCAATTTCATGACCGATCCCCGTCAGAACTGGCACTCGGCTGGACACTAGTTTTCGCACCAACAATTCGTCGTTGAACACACTCAAATCATCAGCGCTACCTCCCCCACGAATCACCACTATCACCTCTGGTAGCTCCGCCAAGCTCTCAATTTTCTCAAACGCCCTGATGATCTGATCTGCCGCCGTTTCGCCCTGCACCATCACGTTCACCACGCCAAATCGGACTCCGCCCCAGCGCT
>CAUVPL010000037.1:0-5775 GCA_963553685.1 uncultured Candidatus Saccharibacteria bacterium | reverse complement strand
TCCTTCTTCAATAAAAGCCCTAAAAATGCATTCTTCCTAGCTATCCACTCTGGCGTTTGACGAACCAGCTTGTTTTCATCAACTGCTGTATGGAGGTTGATTTTGATGGCTTCCTCCAGCCAGACACCGCCTGATGAGCCTTTGAACAGCGCAATACCGTCTTTTTTCAGTTTGTCGCGTACGAAACTACCAGCTTCGATGGCGTCTTTGCATTCTTTTACCTGACAGCCACGCTGGCGAGCCGATGGCGCCAGATATTGATTGGCCATTTCTCCGACAGTCACTACCCAGTCAAGTTCATTGGGACTACACAAATATCCCAGCTTGGACATTTCTTGCGGCATCGATTCTCTCAAACCGTTGATGTTGCCTAGGACAGCGATTTTTTGAGGAGCGCTCAAACTATACAGTGTCTGGATGGCAGCAGTCGTGGTCGATGGTGATGCACTGTAGCTATCGTCCAGGAGCATAGTGCCATCGGCACCGCGCAGCAACTGCATTCGTCCTGGAATTGGGCGCAGCGCCTCCAAGCCCCGCTGAATTGAGCCAACATCCATGCCTAATTTGACAGCCACAGCCATGGCAGCCACCGCTGGTCTGAGGTTGTGTTCGCCCAGCAGTTTCAGCTGTGTTTGGATACCTTCTGGATATTCTGGCGACACCATAGCCCCAAAATGCCCCTCAGTGAGCGAGAAATCATGTTCATCAAAATAATATTCTGCAACCCCACTAGTGCCATAAGTGGTTATGTTAGGATTCGTCACAAACGCCGCAAACCGACCTTCGATGTCATCGCGATTGATCAACGCCATCCGAGAGTTATTACCCAGCGTGATCATTTCCTGAGCGACTTCTTCTATGGTATGTTCGACGCGCATGCGCCCCGTAGTAACGGAAGTGATGACGGCAATATCCGGTAAAATGACGGTTTTGAACCAATCATGAAAGCCGATGCTTTGCGGGCTAAATTCCTGGACGATCACTTGCGCTTCTGGATGCTCAGCGCGAGCTCGTTTTTTGACAGCACGGTACATATTGCGGCGTGCAAAGAATCCCCATTTTTTTTCAGGACCCTCAGGATAGCGCACCCCCATGATCTGTAGCAAGGTCTGCATGTGAGATTTTGGCTCGAGCTGTGGCATGGCAATGGCATAGCGCTGTGACAAAACTGTACCGATGGCAATTTTGGCACTCGTCTTGCCGGTGCTACCCGTCACTGCGATCAGCTTCACGTCCGCATGCGAAGCAAAAAACTCACGCACTAACAATGGAATTTTCTTTTCAAATGATCGTCGAAACATATACTCATCATACCATAAGCGACTTGCCGAAACCAACGACAAGTCGCCGAAATAGCAAAACGGAGCTGCTACGCGCCCACCCGGGGCATGTTGAAAATGTGTTTGTCTTTCAATTGGCAAGCATAGGAGATGCCCCTATGCGTACCAGCTCACTTGTGATTATGCACCAATTGTCATAAAAACACAAGCACTATTTTTGCTTTGTGTATTCTGGCAATACTTTTCCCGCAAGAGCAACTGCCATCAGCACCGCAAAGCCGCACATAATTGATGGGATGCCAGTAATGGTTGATGGATCAATGATATTAACAAATGTCGTTGGCGCAATGAACAGTACATAGCCGATGATCAATGACCACAATGAGCGGCGAATGTGTTTTTTGGCGTTTTTACCACGAGTGTAAGCATAGGCGATTGCCACGAACAACAAGCCGTAGTAGTACAACCCATACCACTCACTGATGCCTGGCTGATTTTCAAAAATCACATAGTTTCCCAGACAGACGCCAGCACTAACACCATTTACGGCCAGTAAAAAGTAGCTGATGAATACGACTGCCAGGGCATATCCCAGCACTGGAATCCAACGTCGTTTGTCGGTAGAGATCTGATAGACCAGATGAATACCCAGAGGTGGCAACATGGTAATCGCCACGTAGCCAAACTTTGCCCAGCCCAAGCTATCAAACAGTACAGTGCCTTCACAAACATTGTATTCAGCCCATTGAAACAGCGCCAAACAAACGAGCAACACCACGACAATCCTCGTTACAGGAGTTAATTTGTAACGCCATATTGTATGCAGTGCCAAAATAATCTCAATTACCAAGGTCGCCAACATCACTGGCGGTGAAAAACAGTAGAGCTTCGGTGTTCTGAATTTATCCATATGTGCATTATACACTATCTTAGTCAAGCTGAATCTGGTGCTTCCGGTAAAATAGCTTAGCAGACTGCTCAACTTCCCGGTGGCGAGCTTTGCCGCGAACATCAATATCCAAATGCGTACAGACAATATCTCCGGTCACCATAATATTCACACCCACCTCACGCAGTCGATGTGCTAAATCCTGTCCTTCGTGATAGCGAAACGCTGCGTCATATCCACCAACCTTTGCGAAATCATCAACCATCAGCGCGAAACTTCCCTCAGCGACCCAGTCAACTTGGCGATCCGTTACAACCCGCTCGCCCCAAATCCATGGATAATCCCAGCCTTGCTGTTGCAACATTTGGCGGTCATCTGCCTGAGTCGCCCGCGTAAATTGCTGGTCGTGCTGCGGATGCATTTCATGGCCATAATTCCAGGCCATCGGCTGACCATTGGCGTAGAGAATGGTACTACCGAGCATGATGTGATTTCTGGCAGCAAACTTTTGACGCAAAATGTTGGCAATATTCACTGTTTCAATACGCATGTCACAATCAACAAACCACACCACGCCAGTTTTATGCATATCCAAAAAGCGATTACGATTGGATCCTGCACCAACATTTTTCTCACCAAAGATGAAATCGACTGCTGGAAATTCACGGGCGAGATCTTGTAGTTTTTGCTGGTCGGTGGAATGATCATCAAGTACCGTGATGCTGTCAAAATCCTGTTCTGTCAGCTGCGCCAAAAGATCTTTCAAAGCCCGAGGCGCGTTATAGTGCGGGATGGCAACGTGAACTTGCATTTATTCGCTCATCTTATTAGCAAACCAGCTGCCAAATTTTTGCCAATGCTGGAAATTTGTAGGATCGATCTTTTTATCATTGCAGCGATGTGCAAACTCTTCCGCAATCGTTAACCCACCACTACCTTCCATTGATACGACCTGATTCATCGACATCCCTTCGCCATGCGGTTCACTCACAAAAACACCCTCTCGGTCAAATCCAAATACCTTTAGTCTATCGCCATCACAATACGCCACGACGTCATGCAAGATAATTCTCCAATCATTTTTATCTTTCATCAAAGCCAAAAAATCTTCAGCCGTAAACCAATTAGCAACGTCCTTCATATAACCACCCGGGAAACCACCGAGCGCGGGCACTTCCCAGTTACTATCGTTGACAACAACCGGCTTGCCAACTTTCTCGTACGCCGCCCGAACCTTAGCCTCGGTAATTTTCAACGGATCGTGATGCTGAATTTCGTCAATATCAAGCTGCAGCGACTCGACAGCAATATCATAGTCTTTCAGAACCGACTTGGCTTCTTCAAGTTTGTGCGGATTGCTGGTGATAAAAGTGATTGTTTTCATCACACGCACACCCAAGTTTTGGGGGTTATTTTCTGAAATCGTGGCACAGATTTCCCATCCAGCACTATTGTTTCCGTAAACATACTGGCAGGGCGGGCGAATAGTTCATATTCATTTTCATAGAGAGGTCGGTAAATTACTAAGAGTTCTTCTATCTCAGTTTCTAATGCGAGGCCGATCACCTCGTACAGCTTGCCTGATTTGCTGTGCCGGTATATACCCTTGCTAATCCTCGTACGATGGCTCTGCTCTTCGCTATCCACTGTTTCTTCACGATACTTCTCTGGCTGAGCGCGGAAGATTTCCACCCATTTGCTGTCATCAACCAGGTCGTTATATTCAATATAGTGCCGATTATCAAAGCCGCCTTTTTTCTGCTTTTTGCGCGCCATTTCTTCTTTGACTTGCTCGTCAGAAAAGCCAAACGCCCGGCGCAATGCGTCAACGACTTCCTGCAAATCAGCTAATTCTTTCAGCGCTTCATCACGCTGATTATCACCCAGCGGAATTTCGTCCGCCTCCTCGTGGATCTTACAGACTAGCTCACGACGAAATTCCTGACTGTCCAGCTCGCGATATTCTGTATGTACGACCTCCGGATCATCTAGGCAATTTGGCACCACTCTATCGCGCACTAATTTTTGTAAATAAAATCGAACCATCTCATTACCTCCGTTGGGCTACTGTTTCAACGCCGTCTTCATACACCAAGTCGCCAATCTCAACTTCGTAAATATGTTTATCGTTACGAAACGCAAAAAATCGGACGGTTTTATGCTGCTGCCAAGCCTGCATTATTTCCGCCCGCACGCCATCAGCGATATCGCCAAATACCCACAGCTCATCAGCGCGCGCCACCAGCGTATTATTGGCGCGCCGCACCGTGTCACGCTCCACCGCGTCGAGCAAAAAATAGTCAAAACTGGTAAACGGATTGATTGGCACAACGCCTTGCTCAAGCGCAAATTTCGTGACGAAAAATCTCATGTAAAAATATTTCTTGGACATCGCCGTAAATACAACCGTGTCGGCGGGTTTGATAGTGAGGGCGCGATGTGATTGCTGAGTCATGATTATTACCTCCTTATTGTATAAGCTCTAACAATGTTTGTTCATCAATAATTTTGGTGCCGTATTGTTCGGCTTTTTTCAATTTACTGGCGCCGACTTTACCGCCGGCTACCAGATATGTTGTATCTTTTGCAACAGCGGTTTGGAAGGTGCCACCCAGATTACGGATTTTTTCTGCGGCGGCGTCACGCCCCATTGATTGCAGCGTGCCGGTGATGACAAAACTTTGACCAGTTAGACTGCCAGATTTTTTAGTAAATTGTGGCATCACACCAAGGCTAGCAAATTTTTCGAGCAGCGTCACATTATCTTCATCAGCAAACCATGCCACGATCGACTCGGCGACAATTTCGCCCACGCCGTCTACTTCGCGTAGCTCATCGATAGTCGCTTGGCTGAGTTTCTCAACACTTTCAAAGTGATTCGCGAGGTCGATCGCCGTCTGTGCGCCGACATGCCGAATACCGAGGCCAAACAAGAATCGCTCCAATGCTGGCTGTTTCTTAGCAGCAATGGCATCAATGAGTTTTTGCGCAGAAATCTCAGCAAAGCGCTCCAACTGTAGTAAATCATCTTTCGTCAACCGGTAAATATCCGCCAAGTCATTAACCAGCCCAGCCTCAACCAGCGCCTCGACATTTTTCTCACCCAATGTGTCAATGTCCAGCGCACCTTTGGAAGCAAAATGTGCCAGGGCTCGCTTCAAAATCAGCGGGCCGCTCAAACCTTTGACACGGTAGACTGCCTCACCATCTGGTCGTACAAATGCTAGTTCCGGATATTGGCGCGCCAGTTCTGCCGAATAATCAATCGGCTTAGCATCTGCCGGCCGCAATTCTTTCAGTACGGTTTGCACCTGCGGGATGATATCGCCCGCCTTGAAAATCACCACCGTGTCGCCGCGGCGCACATCCAGCCGAGCAATTTCGTCGGCGTTGTGTAGACTAGCATGCTGCACTGTCGTACCGGCCACCACCACCGGGTCAAACACCGCTACTGGCGTAGCCGCACCGGTTCGACCGATGGAAATAACGATATCACGGACGATGGTCGTAGCTTCTTCGGCGGCAAATTTATAGGCCACTGCGGCTCGCGGTGTCTTGCCAACGATGCCGAGCTCGGCAAACTGTCGCCGGTCGTTGAGCTTGATG
>CAUVPL010000036.1:0-5889 GCA_963553685.1 uncultured Candidatus Saccharibacteria bacterium | reverse complement strand
AGCCTCAGTCCAGGCAAATACAACTTTCACACCGGCGTCTACACACCAGCAGACTGATAAACCTGCTATAATGGGACCATGCCAAAGCCCAAAGCAAAAAAGTCAGTCGCTCACGCCGTCGTTAACCGTCGAGCACGGTTTGATTATGAGCTAGGCGAGGAAATCATAACTGGGCTGGTGCTGACAGGAGCAGAAGTACGAGCTGCACGAGACGGCCATGTCCAACTCAAAGGCGCCTTTGTCAGCCTGAGAAATGACGAATTGTGGCTCAATAACGCAAGTTTTTCGTTGCGATTGAACGTTCGTGGTCAGGCAAATTCAAAGAGTGTCGACACCTCAGCGCGGAAGCTACTGGCCAGCCGTAAACAAATTGACCGATTTGCTGCTGCTAAACAACAAGGACTAACCATTGTCCCGACCAAATTATTAACCAATGGTCGCTTCATCAAAATTGTCATTGCACTGGGGCGGGGTAAAAAACGCTACGATAAACGTGAGACCATCAAGCGTCGAGATCAAGATCGTGAGACTCGTCGGCAACTTTCTGGTCGATAAGCTCTTGGTATAATTTTTCCAGTTTCTTCACTTGGCGGCTTTCAGTAAATTTGGCCGCCAACTTTTTACTGACAGCACCAAATTCTTGACGCTTGTTGGCATCCTCTAGTAGGGTAATGATTGCTCGCCCAAAGCTCGTCGGATTATCATTCGCGATGAAACCATTCACGCCGTCTTGGACCACTTCTGACAGCTCTTTATCCACTAGCACGATCGGCAGCCCCGCGTGAGCCGCTTCATGCAGCACCCAGCCCTGCGTGTCTTTCAGAGATGGAAAGGCAAACACGTCCAGCACCGAGTACGCCAGGCCGAGCTTTTCGCGCGGCATAGCGCCAGTGAAAATAATTCTGTCAGCATATTTGGTCGCGGCAGCCATTTCCTCCAGCGTCTTTCGGTATTCAAAATCACCAACAAACAATAGCTTTGCCTTAGGTCGCTTCTTGGCGATGTGCCGCTCAAACGATTTGATGAGCAGTGGCAAATTCTTTTCTTCACCCAACCGACCAACAAATCCAAAAATTTCATCATCTTCTGCCAAGTTCCATTGCTCACGAAACGCCCTCACCTCAGTTTTCGTTGGGCGAGGCAGCGCATTCACGCCATTTGGCATCAGCACCAGCTCATAGTGATAATCATCGTACTGCCAAGACTTCAGTTGCTTACAACTCTTTCGACACAGGGCGATAACCGCGTCTGCTTTGCTATATAAAATGGTGATGACGCTTTCAATGATGTCTTTGTTCCACTTAGTGACGCCCGCTCGCGGCTTGTATAATTTGGCGATTTCTAGTAGATCATGACCGCGCAATCTCACCGACATCGGGAAGACAATTCCCGCCAGCGCCAAGGCACCGGGCAATACTGCTGGGTAGTGATCAACGAACTCATAGATGTCGGTACAGTGCTGAATCACCAGCGGAATATTATTCTTTTTAGCAGCCTTCACACCAACCAAACCAATTTGTGATGGCGTAAACACATGTACGATGTCCAGCTCCAGCTCTTTGATGCGACGCTGTACTGCCGGCGGAAAGAATACCGACGTGTCATAATCATCAAAAAACGCACCCTTAATGGACGGGAAACGAATAATCCGCGAATCAGCATCTTCGTTGAGCAGCTCGGCTTGCTTGGACGGACTCATCGACTTGGCAGGGCAAAATACGTAGACCTCATGTCCTAGGTTTTCCAGCTCTCGCTTGAGCGATTCAACCACAAAAACGATGCCATTGATTGATGGTCGATAGGTATCAGTAAACAGTCCAATTCTCATGATTCTAGTACACTCCTGTAAAATTCCACTAATCGCTCACCGCCAGCTCGACTGTCAAACCGTTTAGCAATCCGACCAGCTGCAGCAACTTGTTGTTTATACCATTTGGTGTCATCTCGCAGTTTGTCTATCACCTGAACAGCATCTTGAGCCGAGGAGATAAACTGAGCATCTGGGCGGAATGTATCGTCATATTCATGAATATCTCTCAAGATGATTGGCAGCCCGGCACCCGCAGCTTCCAGCACACACATTGGATGATTTTCCTGTTCAGCAGGCAAAAAGAACGCATCGGCCGCATGTAAATAGGTCATGACGTCTTTATGCTCAACCACGCCCGTGATGATCACATTGTCAGGAGCTGATGCTATCAAGTCTTGCATTTTGCCATATTCTGCACCCAAATGTTTGAAAGGAATGCCGCCCACCCAAATAAACGTTACCTCGGGCAAAGCTCGTGCCGTTTCAAAAAATGTGTCCAGACGCTTACGCGGCTGAACCTGTCCATTACCAACCACCACAAAGTCTGACGGCTTCAGTTTCAGTTTTTTACGAGCAGCTTGTTTGGTTTTTAGCGTAGACGCATAGCGACTCATGTCGACCGTATTGTACAGCACTTCCACGCGCGTTTTTAGTTTCATGGGACCAGTCATGGTTTCCTTAACCATGTTAGAGCAGGCCAACACCAAATCAGCCTGGTTATACACCCAGCGCATATATGCTCGCACCAACCACTGCATTCTACCCATGCCTTTGATGCTACCCACCAAGGAAGCAGGGATGACGTGACCAGAGATAATTTTTTTGCCACGTGAACGTTTGAGCATCCACATTGAATATAGACCGATAGTCTGGGCATGGACAATGTCTGCGTCAGAGCGGGCTTGATTGACCACGACGGACGTGTCTTTTCTCGCCTTAAGCGCATTTGTCATCTCTACAAAAGCAGTGTGAACACCATGGCCTTGGACAGTAAACTCACTCTCGGAAATCATATCGACGTTCAGTCGAGTCTTGCGTGTCATGCTACCTATTATACCACAAGTCGCGTCCCAACCGCTTCGCCTCTGGCAGCACGCACGATATTGCCGTCACTCAGCAAGTCGCAAATAATCATTGGCTTTTTCTCTTCAGCAGCCAAGCCAATAGCCGCTTTATCCATCACGCCAATGTCTGGATTTGCCAAAACTTCGTCATAGGTCAATTGGTCAAATTTGACAGCATCAGCAAACTGGACCGGGTCCTTGTCGTACACGCCGTCCACTTTAGTGGCTTTGATCACCACGTCGCATTTCATCTCTAACGCCAAATTAACAGCTGCTGTGTCGGTGGTCAAGAACGGC
The DNA here is from genome assembly GCA_963553685.1 of uncultured Candidatus Saccharibacteria bacterium. Taxonomy (GTDB): domain Bacteria; phylum Patescibacteriota; class Saccharimonadia; order Saccharimonadales; family Saccharimonadaceae; genus Nanosynbacter. The sequence continues at coordinate 2,718 of CAUVPL010000036.1, read as the reverse complement.
CTACCAGTGCCGCAACCAACCACCACTACACGACCTTTTTCCAAGTGGCTGACTGCTCGTCGGTAGGTGTATTGATCGACAAATTGGTTCACTTCCACTGTCGACAAGGCGCGCGTCGCCAGGCCATCATCATTGAACACATCAGCCAGGGTGATAGCATTGATCAGCGTTGCCAGCATACCTGCGTTGTGCGCCGTCACGTCACCAATACCGCCACCAGCAATTTGCGCACCACGCACATAATTACCACCACCAACCATGATGACGACTTGCGTTCCGCTCGCCACCACTGGCTTGATTTGTTCGGCAATCCACCGCGCTCTGGCGTGATCAAATCCACCAGCGTATTGTCCTTGTAGTTGTTCGCCCGAAAGCTTGAGAAGAATCCTGTTATACATACGTTCATTGTAACAATTTAGCCGCTTCTTGCACAAACCCCGCCATACCAAGCCTATACGCAGGTCACAAAACCCGCTACAATAGCCACATGAAGTTATTTTCCTGGAACGTCAATGGCATCCGCGCAGTCCTGAATAAAGGTGAATTTACCAAGTTCATCGAAACCTACGACCCGGATATTATTTGCCTGCAAGAAACCAAAGCTCAGCGCGGGCAAGTAGCATTAGATCTGCCACAATTTTACGAGCATTTCTATTCAGCAGCCAAAAAGGGCTATTCTGGCACCGCCATATTTTCAAAGCAACCAGCGCTGAACTACCATGACGGCTTTCCGGCGGACATCGCCGACAAATACAACCTATCTGCCGATGAGTATGGCGACCCCAATGATGAAGGGCGCATCATTGCCGCTGAATTTGACCAATTCTGGCTGGTTACGTGCTATACGCCAAACTCCAAAGGCGATCTCAGCCGCCTCAGCCTGCGTCATGATCAGTGGGACCCAGCTTGTCTGGAATATCTCAAAGGACTAGAGCAGGGACGTTACGGCGCTGCCAAGCCAGTACTATATTGCGGCGACATGAACGTGGCCCATCAAGATATCGACCTTGCCAGACCCAAAGATAACGTTGGCAAGCACGGCTTTACCAACGAAGAGCGAGCAGGTTTTCAAGCATATCTGAACGCTGGTTTTGTCGATGTGTTTCGCGCACACCATCCAACAACAGCAGACGCTTACACTTGGTGGACTCACTGGGCAAATGCCAGAGCCCGAAACGTTGGGTGGCGCATCGACTACTGGCTAGCTAGCCAAGAACTAGTACCGTCCATCAAACAAGCACACATCCACCCCGAACAGCTGGGCTCCGACCATTGCCCAGTCAGCATAGAACTCTAAACCACGAAAAAGCACCCGAGTTGTCCGGGTGCTTTTAGTGTTAGTAAGCGCTCAGATTATTGGCGGCGGCTTACGATGTAGGCAACGGCAGAAGCAGCAAGTGAGCCGAGGCCAAAGATTGAAAGGAGCGCGTCAGTCGTACCAGTTCGTGGCAATTCGTTTGTCGTTGGAGCTGGTGGGGTAGGTTGTTTGGGTGCAGGTGGGGTAGTCGGAGGAGTGCTTGGCTTACATGCGTCGCTGTCCACTGATGCGTATCCCTCGTTCTTCTGGTCCTTAATCCAAACGCTGATGACCTGCTTGGTCTTAATGTCACAGACTTTGACTTTACAGTCTTCCTCGTTCTTTGAATAACCTTGCTTATTTTCTTCACTCTTGCGTACGGTTATGATTTCACCGGTCTTGGTGTCACAAACCTTGACTTTTTCACAGTCAGCAAAGTTCTTTGAGTGCTTACTGGTGTCGTATTCACTTTCTTTAATAGTAACGATTGTGTCAGTCTTCAAATCACAAACTTGAATTTTTGGTTCTTCAGTCACGGTGATAGTAACTTTACAATTCTGACTGGTTACACCATCGTTGATGGTCACTGTTGCAGTGTAGGTACCAGCCTTTGCGTAGATGTGTTCAACCTTGCTGCTGTTACCAGTTGTCTTCTGGCCATCACCAAAGTCAAAGGTGTAGCTATTGATGGCTGCGCCGTTTTTTGCGGTTGCAGTTGCAGTAAATGCAAACTTGTTACGGGTACCAGCAACTTGTTGAGCATTCAGCGCATCACAGGTTAACACTGGCTCTGGTGCTGGAGATGGGGTTGGTGTCGGTGGAGGTGTTGGTTCGCCCCAGAGCGGGTTACCACAGTCTTTGATAATTGCCTGAACGAACTTGCCATTACCGTCCAACCATACAAATACTGGCTTCTTGCTTGCCACCGGCATAAAGCTGTGACGAATCAAGTAGCTTGGGTATGATTTGCTACCAATTTGCTGGTAGTTAATTGGGTTAGTGTAGTTAACGTGGCGACGTTGAATAGTTTTAGCGTTGCTTGCCACAACACGACCATTAACGGTAACAGTGTTGTTTGAAGCGTCCGCCACACCCTCATACATACCAGCGCCCTCGACCATTGATTGTGTAATGCCAAAGTAGCTGTAGATATCGCGAACTTCACCATCGCTGTAGTAAGCTGACTTCATGGCGCTATGAGTCATGGTACCACAACGAACGATCTTAATATCTGAGCAGCCGACGGCGTCTGAAGGCGTAGCATACCAAATACCACCGATAATTGCGGCAGTAATAGAGCCAGCCAAAAGTACTCTCTTTACTATTTTATTCATTGTTTCCTCCTCAACCTTACTATTTCTCACCGGTTGTTACCGTCCATATTAGCACAAACTTTTGTATTTGTCAATAAAAATGTATAA
>CAUVPL010000035.1:0-6038 GCA_963553685.1 uncultured Candidatus Saccharibacteria bacterium | reverse complement strand
ATTGATGTGGCAAATGATTTTTTTGCCGTCTACGAAGTTGACCCAGAGAAAAAGAAAGTCATCACCGAGCTGAAGAAAAACGTCAAGGCCGTCGGTAAAGACAACGTCTGGCTGGCTACCGATGAAGACCGCGAAGGGGAGGCTATCGCTTGGCATCTCTGTAAAGTATTGGATTTGCCGATTGAGACGACCAAGCGCATCGTCTTTCACGAGATCACTAAGGATGCCATCACCAATGCTATCAAGAACCCGCGCACCGTTGACATGAATCTGGTGCAGGCGCAGCAAGCACGGCAAATCCTCGACCGGCTGGTCGGCTTTGAGCTCAGCCCGGTAGTCTGGCAAAAAGTGCCAGGCGGCAAGTCAGCTGGCCGCGTCCAGAGCCCGGCAGTACGGCTACTGGTCGAACGCGAACGAGAAATTATGAAGTTCGAGGGCAGTTCACAGTTCAAGGTGACCGCCATATTCATCCACGACAATCAAGAATTCAAAGCCGAGCTCAACCAAAAATTTGATTCCGAAGCAGCCGCTCACGAATTCTTGAACAGCCTCAAGCCAGCCACATTCACCGTCAGCGACATCTCCAAGACGCCCGGCACTCGTAACCCAGCCGCGCCGTTTACGACATCAACCTTACAGCAAGAGGCCAACGCCAAGCTTGGCTTCAGTTCCAAAGCTACCATGGCCTCGGCGCAACGACTCTACCAAGACGGTAAAATCACCTACATGCGTACCGACTCGGTCAATTTGAGCGGGCAGGCCATCGCCAGTGCGACTGACTTTATCAAGCGGCTGTACGGCCCGGATTATTCAACTGTCCGCAAATTCAAGACCAAATCCGCCTCCGCCCAAGAAGCCCACGAAGCCATCCGCCCAACTGACATCACCCGCGAAACCGTCACCTCAGATGGACGCGACCAAAAACTCTACGACCTCATCCGCCGCCGCACCTTAGCGTCGCAAATGTCGCCAGCGAAATTAGAGAAGACGACGGTGACGATTTGCATCGAAGGAGCGGATGTGACACTTTCTGAGCTGGAGGCTGTGAAGCACTCGCCAAGTGCGGGTGCTTCAGCCGAACGCTCGCGTAATATCTCCAGTGGAGATATTAGCGAAAAGAGTACTCCAGCGAAGAATAGTGTCGTGTCTCTCGTTTTTGAAGCCAAAGGCGAAGTCATCACCTTTGACGGCTTCCTGCGCGTCTACGGCGGCGGTAAAGACGAACTCTTACCAAAACTCCACACTGGCGACACACTCAAAAACCACGACATCACCGCCCGCCAAACCTTCGCCCGACCACCAGCCCGCTACACCGAAGGCTCACTGGTCAAGAAGCTTGAAGACCTCGGCATTGGCCGACCAAGCACTTACGCCACCATCATCGACACCGTGCAGACCCGCGGCTACGTCGAAAAAGGCGACAGCGAAGGCCAGCCGCGCGACATCATCGTCCTCAGTTACAACGGCGAAGAAGTCAGTCGCGACGTCGTCCAGGAAAAAACCGGTTCCACCCGCGGCAAGCTCATCCCAACACCAAGCGGGGAACTAATCGCCGACTTTTTGACCGACCATTTCACGCAAATCGTTGACTATGATTTCACCGCCAATGTCGAAACTGAATTTGATAAAATCGCCGCCGCTAACCTGGCTAAAAGCGCCATGTTGCATGGATTTTACACGCCGTTTCACAAATTAATCGAACAGTCAGGCGGCATCGACCGCAGCAAAGTCGGCGCCAACCGTGAAGTCGGCATTGATCCAAAATCTGGCAAACCAATCCTGGCGCGCTTTGGCCGCTTTGGCCCGATGTTGCAACTAGGTGCCACTGACGACGAAGACAAACCGCGCTTTGCGCCGCTACCGAAGGGGACGAAAATTGAAACCGTCACCTTAGAGCAGGCACTCGAAATGTTCAAATTACCGCGTGTCGTCGGTCAAACCGAAGACGGACAAGACATTAAAGCCAACATCGGCCGCTTTGGCCCGTACATCCAAGTTGGCAAGCTTTTCGTCTCTATCAAGCCTGAAGACCCGCACACCATCACTCTAGAAAAAGCCCGCGAGCTCTACGCCGCCAAACTCCAGGCCGAAGCCGAGAAAAACATCGCTGACTTTGGTGATGGCGTCAAAGTCCTCAACGGCCGCTTTGGCCCGTACATCACCGATGGCACGAAAAACGCCAAAGTCCCTAAAGACACCGACCCAAAAACCATCACTCACGAGCAGGCGCTAGAACTCCTAAAAGCCGCACCCGCGAAACCAGCTCGCCGCGGCCGCGCGTCAACCAAGTCAAAAACTTCCGCCAAAAAGCCCGCAGCTCGCAAGAAAACCGCATAATCAAAATACCCGCTCAACATCAAGCGGGTATTTCTTTCATCATCAACTATATTACAGGCGGCGGCGACTGATGACGTAGGCGACAGCTGCCGTAGTCAATCCACCAAGTCCCAGTACTGAAACAACCATGTTTTCGGTACCAGTCCGTGGCAACTCAGGAGTTGTTGGAGGAGTAGGAGTCGTTGGCGCTGGTTGACACTTACTCATGTCAGTCGTGTGCTTTGACTCGGTAAACTCTTCCTTTTTAATCTCGCGAATTTCTTTGGTTTCAATGACACAAACCTTGATTTTAGCTGGAGCTTCCTTACAGTCGTTAGGGTTCTTTGAGTGCTTCTTCTCGTCAAACTCTGAAGCCTTGATGGTTACTGGGTATTTCTTGTCTGACAACCGGCAAACTTCCATTGTAGGCTCAGGATTGACCGTAACAGTCGTCTGACAATTTTGGCTGGTTTTTTGAACGTCAGAACCTTCTTTGCCGTTCACTGTAACTGTAACTTTGTAGTTACCAGCTTTTGCGTATGTGTGTTGAATTTCAGATGAGGTAGTTGTTTTAGTGGTGCCGTCACCAAAGTTGTAAGTGTAGCTAGTGACACTTGCGCCACCCTTGGCAGTTGCTTTGGTGCTGAACTTGAAGGTATCACGAGATACTTCAGTCTTTTGCATTGCATCACAGGTCAACACAGGTTTTGCTGGAGGAGTTGTAGGAGGACCCCAAACTGGGTTACCACAATCCTTGATGATACCAGTGATAAACTTACCGTCGTTGTCAAACCAAGCATAAATTTGGTACCGCGTAATGCCGTCAATAAAGCTCTGACCAGTTGTGTATTGGTAATACGTGTGGCCAGCAGCGCTGTACTGCCGAGAAGGGGTTACCTGGCGAGTACCAGCTTTTGCCTGGACAGTTACTGCATTGGTAGCAACAACACGACCATCGACAGTAATGTTTCCATTGGCGTCAACCACACCTTCACGCATGTTTGAGCCGCCTTGTACCATCTCATCATTGATATACCATTGGTTGTACAATGATTTAATCTCTGGACGAGCATACGCAGCTTTCAATTCTGACAGAGAATTGGTACCACAGTGGACAACATTAAAGTTACTACAGTTGGCAGCCTTAGATGGAGTCGCCATCCAAACACCACCGATCAGAGCAATCCCCAAAGAGATAGCTATACCGATTTTCTTAAATTTATTCATAAAAACTCCTCTTCTTTTGATCCTCACCTCGGATCTTATGTGTCCATATTATCATAAACTTTATTTTTTGTCAATAATAATGGCGACTTTTTGTTAAAAATACCGCTACATCGGTAAAAACTTCGTCTGCTATAATGAAACTATGTTTGATACTGCCCAACAACTTATCCAATCTGCCAACAACATCGTCATCATCCAGGCCGAAAACCCTGACGGTGATAGCCTGGGCTCTAGCTTGGCACTGGAGGAAGTACTGAGTGATTTGGGCAAGGCCGTGACGTTGTATTGCCCAGTCGATATCCCCAAATATCTGCGATATATTCGCGGCTGGGACAGGGTAGTTGGTGATTTTCCAGCCCGCGCTGACCTGGCCATCATCGTGGACACTAGCGCTGACATTTTGCTCAGTAAGGTCTTAGAAACGCCGGGCGCGCGGCACTTTTTGGAAACGCATCCGGTGCTAGTTATCGACCATCACACCGCCGAACCAACGCTGAGTTTTGAGCATACCATGCTCTCTGACACCGTGGTGGCTACCGGGGAGTTACTATACCAATTGTTCACGCATGCCGGCTGGACTATCAACCAGCAAGCCGCCGAAAGCCTCCTCATCGCCATCATGTCTGACAGCCTGGGCCTCACCACGCCAAACACCACCGCGTCAACCTTCCACGTGGCTGGTGAATTGACCGAGCTGGGCGCCTCCAATGCCGAGATTGAAGAACGGCGGCGCGAATTTATGAAGAAATCACCCGAGATCTTGGCATACAAAGGCAAGCTGATTGAGCGAATCGAATATTTGCTGGACGGGCAATTGGCGCTGGTGCACGTACCGTTTGAAGAAATTCAAGCCTACAGCGACGCCTATAACCCCGGTGCGCTGATCGGCGACGAGCTGCGGTTGGTCGAGGGCGTGGCGCTCAGCTGCGTCATTAAAACTTATCCTGACGGCAAACTGACCGCCCGCCTACGCGGCAATTTACCAATCGCCGACACCGTGGCTGGCTACTTCGGCGGCGGCGGCCATCCGTACGCGGCTGGTTTCCGGGTGTATGAGGATTATGACGAGATTGTGCGGGAGCTGGTAGCAGCTACCGATAAAGCCTTACGAGAGGCAGAGTAGAGCTAGCCGCTCCTGATGGACATATTATGAGACTACCCACATTTCTTGAGATAATTACGGTTACTATATGAACAATTATTCAAACCTCCCGTTCCCAGAAATAATCAATGAAGCATTTCCAATTCTCGACGATGCATCATATATTCACCAGTTGGCGTCGCTTGTGCCACTCTGTTCAACACTAACCAAACCGAGTGTCCGGGAGCTTTCGAAACAAGTTGATCGTCATGACGATTGGATTGAACGCGCCACACTGGAAATCGGTGTAATGTATACAGCGAAGGGATAGGAGGTTCTATGCGCGTCGGCACCTTCAACGTTCTAGCGGATAAATATATTCACTACGGAGATTCACTGCCGCCCGACTCTGAACTTCAAGCACCTGGCAGTCGAATTGAACCGCTAAAGATACTTATCAACTCTCTCGGCGTCGATGTCCTTGCACTCCAAGAGGTTGATGATGTACTCGCCAAGTCAATCAATCGGGATGGAGCATGGCAAACCTTTTGGCTACAAAAGAACAATAACAAGCCAGATGGCTGCCTAACCTTGGTACACCCCGATATTGCTGTCAATTCATCTGAGATGCTTGCGTTTGGCGATAAGTCTGGTCATGTCGCGCAAATTACACAACTTGGTGGTCTCGCCGTCATTAACACTCACCTTAAGTGGTCGCCGGCTGATGACCCGCAGCACAAAGGCCTCGGACAGGCACGCGAGCTTCTCGAGCATCTCGGTGAACAGCCCGCGATCATCCTGGCTGATTGCAATGATCAACCGGGCGGGCCAGTCCGACGGTATCTTGCGGAGGCAGGTTTTGGCGACCTAGTTGGGAAAATGCCGACTGCCTGGGTTAGCGGCGAGGCTGTTTCAATTGATACAATCGCTCTCAGGGGGGTCGCCGGGCGCCTGATACCGACACTATATTCCCCAGCCAAGCCAAACCGCCAGGTGCCGTCTGACCATATTCCAGTTCTCGCTGATATAGAGTGGCCCTAGTCGCCCAAGCAGCGAAGTAACTCGCCAACTCACCCGTTTTGCGCTACAATATTTCTATGAAGCTCCATAACACCCTCACTCGCCGTAAAGACAAACTGACGCCGCTCGACGGGCAGACGGTTCGCATGTATACCTGCGGGCTGACGGTGTATTCGCAGCCGCACATCGGTAACTGGGTTGGCTATATTTATTGGGATGTGTTGGTGCGACTATTACATTGGCAAGATATTCCAGTTGTCCGAACACAAAATATCACCGACGTTGGGCATTTGACCAGTGATGATGACGGTGGTGAGGACAAGATGGAGAAGGGGGCGCGCCGCGAGGGCAAGACTGCATGGGACGTGGCCGAGCAGTACATCGCCATTGCTGA
>CAUVPL010000034.1:0-6170 GCA_963553685.1 uncultured Candidatus Saccharibacteria bacterium | reverse complement strand
TTCTTCGCAGCCGTTTCCAGTGCGGTGTAAACAGCACGCTCAGCCGCCAGCTTTTTGCCGTCCAGCATTGACTTGTTGATCAAACGCTGCACCAGCACGCTTTGGTAGCGGCGGTCAGGTTGCAATTGGCGTTGTAATTTCTTGGTAACTTTACGAGGCATGATTACTTATCCCCTTTCTTAGTACCGTACTTCGAACGGCCCCGCTTGCGGTTGTTGACACCTTGAAGGTCCAAGGCACCGCGTACGATGTGATAGCGCACACCTGGAAGGTCAGGCACACGACCACCGCGGATCAAGACCACAGCGTGCTCCTGCAAGTTGTGACCCTCACCGCCAATGTAAGCCCAGACTTCGTAGCCGTTGTTCAGCTTCACACGAGCAACTTTACGCAAAGCTGAGTTTGGTTTCTTTGGCGTCTTGGTCGTCACACGCACACAAACACCACGCTTGAGCGGTGCATTTTGGTCGTAGTAACGCGTTTTCAGGGCGTTATGAATGCGACCTAGTGCTGGTGACTTGGACTTTTTCTTAGCCGTTTGGCGCGGTTTGCGCACCAACTGGTTGATTGTTGGCATCCAATTTCTCCTTGGTTGATTTACTAATGATGGCGATTTCGCCTGGTGGCTCTAGTGAGTTGGTGCGCGATTTTGCACGCAAAAACCAGCTTCTCTTAGCGCCTACGGCTTGGATTCAGCAACTCCGCCCCGTGTCTATACCTTTTCTGCCGAGCACGCGGTCTGTACACATTCAAACCACCGCTTACTCCGAAAAGAGGAAACTCTGGGATAATTTTACCACACTTGATCTAAAAAATCTACTGGATTTTGACGTGCGCATCAATCTCTTCTAGAACGCCCTTCCACCAGGCCATATTGTCCTGAGAAGCATGCACCGCACCTATGATCTCAAAGCCCATCACTGACAGACCAGCCGCGCCTAATCGTTGCACTAATCGTTCATTATCTTTTATGGGGCTTACTTTATCGGCATCAGTGGCACTCACTGTAACCACTGCTTCACGGAGCGATCGATGCCTGGCGCTCATCAAATCACTGATAATATCATTTTTAGGATGGGTAATAGCTCGAGGGTATTGCCACAGACCAGCTGGCCGTTGCAGTACCATTTTTGGTAGTAGTAATGGGTCTTCGTCGCGGCATCGAGCTGCCCAATCAGGATTTGCAGCGATAGTCTCTGTCAATTTATCACCACCGTGAGCAAGAAAACGCATGGCTAATGTGGCCATGGTTTTAGCCTGACTAGCCTTTTTACTTATCACCGGCGTCTCAAGTAAGTCTAGTTGTGATAAGCTCACTTCCCCTGGCGCATGTTTTGCTGCTGATGCTGCCAAATGCGAACCTAGTGAATAACCAACCAGTCGCTTCACGTCACCAAAGCCCTTTTGGTCGAGCGCCGTACCTATAGCATCCCATTGCAGCATTGAGACCTTCCGCAGGTCGCCCTCTTTCAAGGCCTGTTTAACTTCTAAGCTCATAGGGTCTGCTTGTGGACTTACCCCTGGATTATCCACTGCAACTGCCAACCCCTTGATGTGGTCTGCCAAAACTTCCGTTCTCCCTTGCTGCTTTGATCGCTCACCGTAGTCTGACCATTGTGAAAAGAGTACGGCAACTGGCGATCCACCATCCGAAAGCGTAGAATCCGCCAGATAAACAGGTCCTCTCAGCTCACCGTCAACCTGTTGGGGCGGCTGAATGACATCCATATCAATTGGTCCAATCTGCGTAAGCAACTCACTCATATTTCTATTATACCATAAATTGTCCTAATATACAATTCTCCCCTCTGTTGTAGAGGGGAGAATATTGCACGGTTGAGAAAGCGAATTGTGATTAGATCTCTGAGAATTCTTCAGCCAATTCTTCAGTATTATCTTCAGTCAGCTCTTCGTCTTCTTCGACAGCACCCGTTCCTACTGGAATCTTGCGACCGATGATGACGTTTTCCTTGAGGCCATGCAAGTGGTCAGCGCGGCCAGATACGGCAGCGTTGATCAGCACACGAGTAGTGTCCTGGAAGGACGCAGCCGATAGCCACGAGTCGCTCCAGATGGACACCTTGGTGATGCCGAGCAGCAACTGAGTGTAGCTGATGAGGTTTTTACCCTCAGCCGCCAGTTGCTTGTTGGTGTTCACCACTGCAGCCTTGGAGACGATATCACCCGTCACAAAGTCGCTATCACCCGCATCTTCGATTTGGACGCGACTGAACATCTGGCGAACGATGATCTCCAGGTGCTTGTCGGCCACGTCTTGACCCTGAGCAGCGTAAATGCGTAAGACTTCGTTGATGATGTAGCGCTGAGCAGCCTCGACACCCTTCAGGCGCATCAAATCATGCAGGTTCAACGAACCAGCCGTCAAGCGGTCGCCGGCTTCGACGACGTCGTTAGCCTTGACAACCAACTGCATGGTGCCTGGGATTTCGTAACGAGCTGGTGCGCCAGCTTCAGCAGCGATCACCAAGGTGTCTTCTGCTGTCTCAACCACACCATCAAATGGTGCAATTAGTGGACGAGTGTCACCTTCACTAGTTGCTAGCACGTCGCCAGCCTTGACACTTGAACCGGCCTTGACCACGATGGTTCGGCCGTCTAGCGGCAAGCGCTCAACCTTACCAGATTCTGGGGTAACTTGGACGATATACTTTTTGCCATCTTCCCAAACGTCAACTAACCCGGCAATCTCCGTAACAAACGCCTGACCCTTTGGTGTACGCGCCTCGAACAATTCTTCAACACGCGGCAGACCTTGGGTGATATCACCGCCGGCCACACCAGAGTTGTGGAAAGTACGCAGGGTCAACTGAGTACCTGGCTCACCGACTGACTGAGCAGCGATGACACCGACTGGCTGATGATTGCCGACCAATTTACCAGTTGACATGTCAACACCGTAGCTGCGCTGCGGGATACCGTTGAGGTTGTTGGTTGACAGGACTGATTGGATCTTGACACTCTGGACACTTTCATCATCATCAATTGAGTCAGCGATTTCCCGAGTGATCAATTCGTCCTTGTTGACGTGACCTGGAATCGTCTCAGCGGCATACCGGCCAGCCAAGCGGTTCGAGAAGTCGATCATCGTTTCCTCAGTTTCTGAGCGGTAGATTGCGTAACCTTCGTCGTCACCTTCAACGTCCTCAACCGTGAAGACGTCCTGCGCCACATCAACCAAACGCCTGGTCAGGTAGCCTGAGTCGGCAGTCTTCAAGGCGGTGTCGATCAGACCCTTACGCGCACCACGGGTCGCCACAAAGGCTTCCAGGCTGGACAAACCGCCGGTGTAGGAGCTACGAATCGGCAGCTCAATTTCGTGGTTGGTCGCGTCCATCTGAATACCAATCATGGCGCTCGCAAGCTTGACGTTGGAAATATCACCACGCGCACCAGAGTTAACCATCATGGAAATACTGGTGTCCATGTGCGCTAATTGGTCCTTCAAGAATGCAGTAATCTTATTGTCAACATTTCGCCAGGCATTCACTGTCAAGTTGTAGCGCTCGTCCTCAGTGATCAAACCTTGGTCGAACTGCTCAGAAATCAAAGCCGCCTTGGCGTCACCCTCAGCCACAAACTCAGGGATTTCGTCGAAGTGCACGTAGTCGGTCATACCGGTTGACACGGCCGCAGTTGTCGCGAAGCGGAAGGCCTGCCCCTTCATGCGGTCAGCGATTTTAGCAGTCTCTTCAGCACCGTATTTGTTGAAGATCTGTGCCAATACTTTCTTCAGCTGCTTCTTGGTCTGAACGTTGTTGTCGTATGGGAAGTCCTCTGGCAGAATCTCGTTGAAGAAGACGCGGCCCAAAGTTGTCTGACGCACCTTGCCCTTAGCAAAAATCCGAATTGGCGTCTGCAGATGAACATCACCCTTGTCGTACGCCAGCTCTGCTTCGTAGACTGAACTAAATGACTTGATGTTGTCAGTCTGCGCCTGTGGCTTGTCATAGGTCAGGTAATAGTTACCCAGCACGATGTCCTGCGAAATGTGCAAGACTGGCGCACCGTCAGCAGGCTTCAGCAAGTTAGCAGTAGCGCTCATCAACTCGCGGGCTTCAGCTTGCGCTTCTTTGGAAAGCGGCAAGTGAACAGCCATCTGGTCACCGTCAAAGTCAGCGTTAAATCCAGCACAGACCAATGGGTGAAGCTGAATCGCCTTACCTTCAACCAAAACTGGCTGGAAGGATTGGATTGACAAACGGTGAAGCGACGGAGCACGGTTCAACAGAACGTATTTGCCTGCAATCACTGCGTCCAGTGCATCCCATACAACTGCCTCGCCTGATTCAATCAAACGGGTTGCTGAGCGGATGTTGTGAGCAAATTCACCCTTGATCAGCCAGCTGATGACGAATGGTTTGAACAATTCAAGTGCCATTTGCTTTGGCAACCCACACTGGTGAATCTTTAGTTTTGGACCAACGACGATCACTGAACGTCCAGAGTAGTCCACACGCTTACCGAGCAGGTTTTGGCGGAAACGTCCTTGTTTACCCTTCAGCATGTCAGAAATTGACTTCAGACGGCGGCGACCACCAGTCGAACTGACGGCACGACCACCACGAGCAGCAGCATTGTCGATCAACGCATCAACGGCTTCCTGCAACATACGCTTTTCATTGCGCTGAATCACTTCTGGCGCATTGAGCTCAACCAATTTCTTCAAACGATTGTTACGGTTGATGATACGGCGGTACAAGTCGTTTAAGTCTGAGGTTGCAAACCGACCACCACTGAGGGCCACCATTGGACGGAGATCCGGTGGGATGACTGGCAGCACCGTCAGGCATAGACTACTTGGCTTGATGCCAGCGGCGTACATGCTCTCCAGCATCTTCAGGCGCTTGAGAATTTTCTTCTCGCGCTGACCTTTGGCGTGTTCAGCTTCTTCGGTCAGCTGGGCGATTAATTCTGCCAAATTGATCTCATCCAGCAACGCCTTGAGCGCGCTTGCACCCATGCCAACTTCAATGAGCTCATCGTATTCTTCTGGCAAGTTACGATAGTCAGTTTCAGACAACAGCGCGCCCTTGTTCAAACTGTCAAGCTGCGCCTTGCGCGTAGTGTATTTATCGTTCAATTCTTCAACTTCACGGCTCTGTTCCTTAGCCAAAGCTTTGATGTCAGCGCCATCTTCTTCTGCCATTCTTTCATAGCGAATTTTGATAGCAGCACGACCAGCTTCAGTTTCAGCCTCTAGATCTGCAAGGTATTGATCACGGGTTGCTTCATCAACCTTCAAAATGACATAGGTCGCAAAGTAAGCTACTCGCTCCAAGTTACGAACCGTCATACCGAGCAATTGACTCATGGCGCTTGGCGTACCGCGCATAAACCAGATGTGGGCGACTGGCGCCGCCAACTGGATGTGGCCCATGCGCTCACGGCGAACGATTGACTTGGTGACCAGTTCACCGTTCTTATCAACCGCCGCTTCGCGTGAACGAACACCTTTTAGCTTTGAGTCGTGTGGGTTAATGTCCTTAACCGGACCGAAAATTCGTTCACAGAACAAACCGTCACGCTCTGGCTTTTGAGTACGATAATTGATCGTTTCTGGCTTAGTAACTTCACCGTGACTCCATTTCAGGATATCTTCTGGGCTGGCAACCACTAAGCGTACTGCATCAAAATCGCTAATGCCAGTAGCATTGAATGCAAATTGCGCCATCTTACGCATCCTCCTTTATTTCTTCTACTTCGTCAATGTCTTGTACGCTCATTCCCCCTTCGATTTCTCCAATATCATCAGATTCATCCAAGAAAGTTTCTGCTTCTTCGTCTTCAGACGTTACCGCAGGCGTGGTTTTGTCTTCAGGTCCACTGGACGCGATCACGTGCTCAGCGTCAACAACAGCTTCATCATCCACCAAGTCAACCTTCAGACCCAATCCCTGGAGCTCCTTGACGAGCACGTTGAACGACTCTGGGAGCTTTGGACCGACGATTGGTTCGTCTTTGATGATTGATTCATACGCCTTGGCGCGGCCATAGACATCGTCAGACTTGATGGTTAGCATTTCCTGCAAGGTTGCTGCCGCACCGTAGGCTTCCAGTGCCCAGACCTCCATCTCACCGAAACGCTGCCCACCGTTCTGTGCTTTACCACCGAGTGGCTGCTGAGTCACCATGGTGTATGGACCAGTTGA
>CAUVPL010000033.1:0-6237 GCA_963553685.1 uncultured Candidatus Saccharibacteria bacterium | reverse complement strand
ATCCTCGCCCTCGACAAGGGGATATTTTTGTTTTTTTGGTGATTTTCCTGTATCATTAAACATAAGTATGAACCCCGGAAGTCCACGACCATTCCAACCGCCAGCACGCGACCAATCATCAGCGCGCAATGCTGCCGCTGATGTCATCCGCGGGCAAATTAACTCAATTTACACTGGTAGTTCATCTGAAGCTGCACCCCACACCACGCCCGCGCCAGCCAGCACAACCCAGCAACAACCAGCACTTCAGCCTCAGCCTCAATCCCAGCCACAAGCCACTGCGCCAGCGGCCAAGCCAGCTCCACCAGCCGAATCACAAGGCCATCGCCTGAACAGTGCACCGCCGACTAACACCGCTGCTGCAGCCATCAACCAAGCTACCCAGCCGACCAACAGCACCCCGCAAGCCACACCTGACCAATGGCAGCAATACCACAGTGCGTGGCAAAAATATTATCAGATGTATTACGAACGGTACTATGCCAACCACCTGAATACCCAGCAATCTCCAGTTCAGCAGCCACAGGCTACTACCACCCCAAAAACAACAGATGCCTTGTCACCGCAGCAACAGGCCATCCGCGATCTGCGCTCCAAGATCCGCAATACCGTCAATGATTCCGCCAAAAAAGTGCGAAATTCTCGACATTTCATCCCAGCTCTCGCTGGAGCCATGGTCATGTTGGCATTTGTCTTCCTGCAATACAACCGCGTCATTTTGGGCACCGTCGCAGCCTATACAAGCCCCGGCAACATTGAACCTCAGAATATCATCGTCGACCCAAGCATTGACACCAAAGTCAGTGCTGAACCAAAAATCATCATCCCAAAGATCAATGTTGACGCACCAGTCGTATACGGCGCCGCACCAGATGTCCAGTCACAGCGTAAGGCCATGGAAAACGGCGTGGCGCACTTTGCCGTGTCTGGAGCCAGCGCATTGCCAGGGCAGGCGGGAAATGTCGTCTTGGCCGGCCACTCAAGCAATGACGCCTTTGCCGCTGGAGGATATAAATTCATCTTCGCCCAAAATGAAAAACTTCACAAAGACGACGTCATATACCTTAACTATGAAGGTAAACGATACACCTATAAAATTACTGGCTCAGAAGTTGTCAAGCCAAACGAGGTATCAAAAATCCAAACTGGCACCCAAAAACCAATGTTGACACTGGTCAGTTGCGTTCCTGTTGGCACTGCCGACAAGCGTCTGCTGGTCTATGCTGATCAAATCAGCCCAGACCCCAACACCGCTTCTGCTGCTGCTGAAAACAACGCAACAGGGCAAATACCAGGCAATCCATCGCCAACCGTCTTGGAGCGTATCTTTGGCGCTCGATAACCGGAAAATTTTCCGTATGCTTATGATTCTGTTGTCATCTTTAAACGATTGAGAACTAATTTGTCACCGTCACCGACAAACGAGTAGAGATACTTACCGTCGGGGGACAGCGCTGCGTCGTAACCAGCAGCCACGGGAGTCAGCGTGTGCGCATTGGTGCCGTCAAACTCCTGGATCACCAAGTTGCCACTCGCGTCACGTCGCCAGACATAAAACTCGTCCAGCCACTTAAGGTCACTCACTGCATCAAGCGTGATAACTGGTGAAATGGTTTCTCGCTCAATGTCGTAATTCACAAAGCCGGTTTCGTCTTTGACAATCACCATACGCCCGTCGCTGTTTAGCGTCAGTTCTTTGATGGTCCGTCCAAAGGCCACCTTTTTCACCGAATTCAAAAACTTCTTTACTGCCTCTGAATCTTCGGTTGGTGGACGCAGATCACCGCGATAGATCTGTGCCGTGTCATTGACCGTCACAACCACGGTATCCTTGTTGAAATATTTTGAAGCCTTGATTTTGACTGTATCATCAGCCTGCGCTGACGCAGCCCGATACATGATTCGCGACTGCTCCCAGCCTTTTTTCCACACGCCAGCCACTTTGACATTTGCTTCAGTACCAACATAAGCGATCGTCTCACTGCCGTACAACACAAACGACTGAACACCAGACAACACTGGACGCGACAGGGAAGCGCCACTCACATTCATCTGGCGTACATGACCGCCATTCTGCAGCACATATAACTCATTGCCATTAGTGCCGATGAAATGCGCGTCCAAAATATCCACGCTAGCGATATTCGTCACGTCAATCATCTCTTTTGGATTATCTCTATCAAATCGCAGCCACTGAATCTTGCCCTCAGAGCCCTCAGGCGTGTAGGTGTGCTTAAGCAGCACGTAGCGGCCCGCAAAGTCCCACTCAGCGATGGCGAATTGATGCTTGGTCGTCGCTACATCATACTGCGCCAAATGTTGTGTACTAATGTCAGTTTCCGTAAACTTAGGATTATTGTACGACCGAACGTCACCCCAAAACAGTTTTGGCATTCCGTTCACTATACCCACACCAGCCATGAACCGCCCACCAGGCGCGAATTTAGCTGATTCCAGCACTGGATATTCTTTTAGGTTAGTACTTTCTTTCTTCTCAGAAATCATCCGAGCATACACCAAATGCGTCACCGTACCCGCCTTGATGTCCAAAGTCTTTTGCCATGGCTCATAGCCGTTCAGTTTCATGGTGAACTGATGCTGCCCAGGTACAATCAAGCCCTTAGTCTGCGTCAAATTAAACGCGCTGCCATCAATTGACACCTGCGCGCCACGCGGAAACGAATCATATTGCACCAAGCTGTTTTGCTCGATTTTCAGGTCTTTTGAATTGAATTGATAGCCAAAGTTGTGCCACAAAAGGACGACGATTAGACCAATCACCATCAGCGTCATGATGGTGTACACCAAAGTACGACGCACGATTTCTTTTGCAGAGGTATTGTTGTGGTACATAAAACGAATTATACCACATTTTCACCCTTGCAAAAACCGCTGGCACTTTGTACTATAATATATAGAAGTTCGCGAGGGAACATCGTAACAAGGGGAAGAAATGAAACAAGAATTTATCAATGTCAATGGTAAAGCATACGACCCAGTCACAGGGCTACCATTACCAATCTCTGTCGACAAATCACCAACCGTAGCGCCAACGCAGCCCAAACGCGTAGTCAAGGCATCAACCGCACGCGGTACAACTACTGCAACTATTCACCGTGTCTCAGTACAAAAATCAGCCACCCTCAGCCGACGACACATCAAACGACCCCCTCAAAAATCCCTTGCTACCCGTCCAGTTAGGACCCCAAATGCGACCGTACAGCAACACGTTGCCGTGAAAAAATTCTCCCCTCAGGTAACTCAAAAACCAGTGGCAGAAGCGCCCAAAAGACCTGTCCAGATAGATCGTCCAGCTGAAGTTCACCCAGTTGTGCAACGCGCCAAACAGCGACAAATCGCCAAAATGCCCGTCACACCAGTCCAAAAGACCGAACCAAAGCCAGCATCAATTCTCAAAAATGAGGCCATCACTGAAGCCTTGGCCAAAGCTCAAGAGCCAAAACCAGACAAACATCACCGCGCCAAGCGCAAGCAGAGCAAACTGAAGCGGTGGACCAGCCTGGCTTCTGCGGGACTGGCCATCATGCTCCTCGGTGGCTATTTCACCTATCTCAGCATGCCAAACATTTCCATTCGTGTCGCCGCCCTGCAGTCTGGTATCAACGCCACTTATCCTGGTTACAAACCAAATGGCTATGCGCTCAACGGCCCAATTTCCTTCAAGCAGGGAGAGGTCAGCATGAAATTTGCATACGCTGACGGCACCGCCAACTACACAATTTCTCAAAGTAAGAGCAATTGGGATTCAGCCGCTGTCAAAGAGTACATTGCAGGAAAATCAGGTGCACCAGCTACAACCATCGTCGATGGCCTGACTATTTTCGCAGCAGGAGAAAATGTCGCTTGGGTCAATGGCGGCATCTTGTACCAAATCAATAGCCACGCTCCACTCTCCAGCGAACAGATTCGCAAAATAGCTACCAGCATGTAGTATAATGTCATCATGACTATTCGTACTCGTTTTGCGCCATCACCAACCGGCTATATTCATGTTGGAAATGTTCGAGCTGCCTTGTTTCCATGGTTACTGACACGCCAACAGGGAGGCTCATTTATCTTACGCATCGAGGACACCGACCGGTCGCGGTTTGTGCCTGGCGCCGAAGATTTGATATTAGACACTCTGAAATGGCTGGGTATTGATTGGGATGAAGGGCCGCGCAAAGGTGGATCGCACGGACCATATCACCAGTCGGAACGGCTGGAGATTTACCACACCTGGGCGAAAAAACTGGTAGAGAAGGGGCTCGCCTATGCCGATCCGTACACACCTGAGGAAGTACAAGGTTTTCGAGAAGAAGCACGTGCGTTGAAAAAAGCTTTCCTATACCGTGATTATCGGCCAGAAAACCCCCCAGAGTGGGATGGTACTCAGCCACTCCGATTCAAGGTAACCGCACTCAAACGATACACATGGAACGACCCCGTCATGGGCGAACTATCAGCTGGCCCTGAAGCCCTGGATGATTTCATTCTCATCAAAGCTGACGGCTATCCAACCTACAATTTTGCGCACATCATTGACGACTTTGAGATGGGCATCACTCACGTCATCCGCGGGTTGGAATACATCTCCAGTACTCCTAAATATTTGAGCCTATACGAAGCCCTGGAAATCACGCCACCAACCTTGGTTTGCTTGCCGCACATCATGGCTCCAGACGGCAGAAAAAAGCTCGGCAAACGAGACGGCGCCAAAAGCGTGACTGATTACCGAACTGACGGAATCCTACCAGAAGCCATGCTGAACTTCTTGGCATCTATGGGCTGGAACGATGGCACTGAGCAGGAAATCTTCAGCAGGCAAGAGCTGATTGATAAATTCAGTCTCGACCGAGTACAGCGTTCGGGCGCACGTTTTGACGAGAAGCGTTTGCTGTGGATGAATGGACAATGGATCCGCCAAATCAGCCTGGACGACCTCTATCAACGAGTAGAGAGCTATTGGCCACAATCAGCTGCCCAGTTTGATGCGTCATACAAACGCCAAGTCTTAGCCCTGGTGCAAGATCGGCTCAAAACACTGGCTGAGCTACCCATGATGAGCCGCTTTTTCTTTGAAGAGCCAGAGATTAATTACGAACTAATCACCGGTAATAAGCAGCTGAAAAAATTATCTGAGGGTGAAATTCACGCGCTACTGCAAACCGCACATGACAAGCTGGCAGAGTTGGCCAACTGGAACCCTGAAACCATCCAAGAAACGCTAAACCAGCTACTAGAAATCACTGGTCAAAAGCCTGGCGTACTGTTCAGCCTCATCCGCATCGTCACGACATGGGCACCGTTCAGCCCACAATTAAACGACACGCTGGCATTGTTCGGTAAAGACAAAACGCTCAGTCGCATCGCTAGCCAATTGTAATGATGGTTGGAGGCAGAGGTAATTATGCTTTTTGGCTGGACCCATGCATTAGTTTGCGCACTTCTTCTACCTTCTCCTGTTGCCCAGCAGGAGAATAACCACCCCTCACGCCTGAAGTTCTGGTATCTCTATGTCTGAGGTTGTAACCTTCCCGTATTGCCGTCCTTAAACAGTCAGACTGTACTGGGCATTCTTTACACATCCCATCATGAACCTTATCAATCTCCATACCAGCACAACGCGCATTCGCAGCCCAACCTGGATCTATTGGACTATAGTCATTAGTAACTGTATTGATAGCCTCCTGAAGCCTAGACCTAAGCTTATCCGCTAAATCAACAGGCTCCATCACGGCCGGTTGATATCCTTCAGCCGCACCACTAAGGTGGTAGTACGTGACGGTCGTATTAGTGTCTTGAACAACCGTTTCTTTCAAACATCCAAAAGACCCGTCCTCCTCGGCTTCAATTTCACCTAGTGCTTGTCGAATTTTTTCATTAAACAGACCAACTTTAATGAGAGACTTAGATCCGTGAGCTTCACACCACTGCTGAGATAGTTGTCGCACTGTCATTGACTGCCCATCCGCCAAACATTCAATAATAAAGTCCTTCACGGCCTCCAGGTCTTCTGGGGAAGCTGTTCGTTCAATTGAGGTTCTTCCTAATTCATTCATAATGATAACTATATAATATACCTCACATTTTACAAAGCATAGCCGTAATCACTAGTACCATACCATATAAAACGCTTATTGTATATACATCAAACAACCCATTGCAAAAATCGTAAAGAACGTGCTATAATTTGTAAAAGCAGCACAAATATTTGACTTGAGTTACATATTGTTG
>CAUVPL010000032.1:0-6276 GCA_963553685.1 uncultured Candidatus Saccharibacteria bacterium | reverse complement strand
CAAAAACGGCGCACTCGAAGACGTATAATCTTCAGTCGTAGCGTGAGATACTTCCTCAGTTCTCTACTTTTTTCTTTCCCTATACTCACCAGTCGTTGTGTCGACATTAACAATATCCCCCTGTTTGATAAATGCTGGCACCTTGATCACTAATCCAGTTTCCAATGTCGCATCTTTCAACACGCTCGAAGTCGTGTCACCCTTCACAACATCTTCAGTATAAGTCACTTCCAGATACAAATTCTTTGGTAGTTCTACGTTAATGACTCGCCCATCAAAAAACTGCAAGCTCAATGAGTCGCCTTCCTTCAGAAAGTCAGCCGCTGAATCAACAATTTCTGCACCCAATTCAAATTGCTCAAAGCTTTCAGGGTCCATGAAGTAGAACGTCTCACCGTCGCGGTACAGATATTGAACAGTCTTATTGGTCACTTCAGCTGACTCAATCTTCTCTTGCCCCTTGAACGTTTTTGGGATAACACTACCATCAATCAAGTTTTTTAACTTCACATTAACAATCGATCCACCGCGGCCCATTACCTTCTGTCCGTATTCAACAACACGATATGGCTTACCGTCTATTTGGCAAATCGTTCCTTTTTTTAAATCTGTTGGCTGGTACATCCTTGCTCCTTTATTTCATCTTTAGAACTGTTGGTCGGCGCGCCACATCCTTTGGTGCGCCGAAAAATGTCCCAAATTAGCCGTGTGTCACGAATGGCAACAATGCCAAGTGGCGGGCGCGCTTGATGGCGACTGCCAAGCTTCGCTGCTGTTTTTCAGTCAAACCAGTTTTTGCAATTGACTCAATTTGACCATACACGTTAGTGTATCGCTGCAGGGTCTTTACGTCTCGGTAGTCAAATACACTTGGTGTATCCTTTTTTTGTCGTTTAGCCATTTTCTACTCCTTATTAGAACGGAATTTCTGATAAATCAATTGGTTTATCGTCAATTTCCGTCACTACTTCTTCTTTCGTTGATATAGTTGCCGTTGAGCTGGCAGTGTCGCCACTTGGCCCATCCAGGAAGGTCACGTCAGAGGCAACCACTTCAACTCGTGAGCGTCGCTTGCCAGTTTCCTTGTCTTCCCAGCTGTCTTGGCGAAGGCGTCCTTGTACCAACACGCGTCGGCCTTTTGATAGGTACTGCATAACCAGCTCACCGAGCTTTTCCCATGCAGTTACATCAAAGAAATCAGCTTGATCATCTTGTGTTTGGCGATCCACCGCGATAGAAAAGCTCACAACCGTCCTGCCTGACGTTGTCGTGCGCTGCTCAGGATCACGGGTCAATCTTCCCATCAAAATGACTTGATTGATACTTCGTGCCATAGTATTACCCTCCTTATTATAGTGTTATTATCGATATCGGTTGCGATAATTAAGCGTCAGCTTCAGCGGCTTCAGCAGCCATCTTCTCAGATCGCTCGCGCTGCTCTGCCAATGCCTGACGGGTCTTTTCATCAGTCTTTACCAACAAGTAGCGCAATACTTCGTCAGTAATGTTCAATGTGCTTGAAATCTTGCGTGGTGCGTCTGATGGCAATGTTACTTCAAAGTATACATACACTGCGAAATCTTCGCGGCGAATTTGGTAAGCTAATTTTTTCTTACCCCAATTGTCTTCTTTGGTGATTTCACCACCATTGTCTTTGATCAACGCTCGAACCTTGTCCAGCGCCGCGTCCAAATTTGCTTCCAAATCTGGA
The DNA here is from genome assembly GCA_963553685.1 of uncultured Candidatus Saccharibacteria bacterium. Taxonomy (GTDB): domain Bacteria; phylum Patescibacteriota; class Saccharimonadia; order Saccharimonadales; family Saccharimonadaceae; genus Nanosynbacter. Next base: position 4,565 of record CAUVPL010000032.1, on the reverse strand, counting down.
TGAATAAGAACGGTCAGTTCGTATTCGTTCATGTTTCCTCCTTCGGAATCCTTCACGGATGGTTATGCTATCTCACATAACCTTAGGTTATTATTCCCTCGTATTATACGGTAATCTGATGTAAAAGTCCAGCGGTAGACCCACCAGACCGTGCTACAATAGAGTTCATGCGTATCGCTATTCAAGGACAAGCTGGATCATTCCACGAACAAGCAGCAAAAAATGGTACGGACCCGAGGCTACCATTGTTCCATGCGTGACCTTTGGTGATGTCTTTCAAACCTATGCTCGCGGCCAGGCTGACGCCATTGTCGTGGCGGTAGAAAACACTATTTACGGCACCATCAACGAGACCTACCGTCACATCGAATCTTGTAGTGCTCCTATCGTCGGTGAAGTGACGCTTGCCATTCAACAAACCCTTATCACCAATCCAGGCACACAACTTGAAGACATCACCGCTGTCTATTCACATCCTGTCGCCCTGTCACAGTGTCAGCATTTTCTCCGAAAACACCTACCGCAAGCCGCACAAATTGAATATTTTGATACCGCTGGCGCTGTCGAATTCATCAAACAGCACGATTCATCACACCTAGCAGCCATCGCGGGTGAAACTGCCGCCCAGCTATACAATATGCTCATTCTCAAACGCCACATCCAAGATGCCCAGGACAACATTACGCGTTTCCTGGTCCTTGACCAGACAACGACAGTGACTGATGTCAATCGAGCGGCGCTTGTGGTGACCACTGCCCATCAACCAGGCAGTCTCCTTGAGATACTCCGCACCTTTGCCAATCAGTCCATTAACCTCGCCAGCCTCCAGTCCCAGCCCATCGTCGGTCAACCATGGAACTATAAATTCTTCATGACCGTTGATGCTGCCGGTCCGTCATTACAGCGTGCCATCAATAAAATTACCTCAACTGGCCACAAGGTCACACTGCTCGGAGAATACCAAACTGCACGATAAGCCTATCCTTTCAGACTAGCTATCACCAAGTTCATCAAGGCTTGATACCAACACGTCTCGCGGCTTCGATCCATTAGCCGGACCGATGATTCCCTGGTCTTCCATCTCGGCCATGATACGAGCAGCTCGGCCATAGCCAATCTTCAGCCGCATCTGTAACAGGCTCGTAGAAGCGCGACGACTCTCAATAACCAAGCGAACAGCATCCTTAAACATGGCGTCACCGTCATTACCCTCCAGGTTCACCATCACGCCACCCTTACCGTTAAGCTGCACAGGCTGCGCAACCACTTCGTCATTGTACTGCGGTGCTGACTGCATCCTGAGATAGTCCGTTATCTTATTGACCTCATCATCAGTCACCCATGCGCCCTGGATACGCTTCGGCTTGCTCATACTTGGTGTATACAGCAACATATCACCCTGACCAAGCAGTTTCTCAGCACCAATCTGGTCCAGAATAGTCCGTGAGTCCACCTGTGAGGCCACCGTAAAGCCGATACGCGCTGGCACGTTTGCCTTGATCAAACCAGTGATCACGTCAACACTCGGACGCTGCGTTGCCAAGACCAGGTGAATACCCACCGCTCGAGCTTTCTGCGCCAAGCGAACAATCAGCGCCTCGACGTCACGCGCTGCCACCATCATCAAATCAGCTAACTCATCGATCACAATGACGATGTACGGCATCGCCCCATCCTCATGCTGTTGAACGTTCCCATTCTCATCAGCAACCGGGATTTTCGTGCCAGCAGTCTTAATTTTTTTATTGTAGCTCTTGATGTCGCGAATTTTCTCAGCGGCCAACAACTTATACCGCCGCTCCATCTCGTTGACCGCCCATTTCAAGGCCGAGATAGTCTTTTCTGGCTCAGTGATCACCGGGGTCAATAGATGCGGTATGTCTTCATATGGCGCCATTTCCACCTGCTTTGGGTCAACCAAGATCAATTTCATATCGCTCGGGCTATTGCGGTACAACAAACTAGTCAATAAGGTGTTAATCATCACCGACTTACCAGAACCAGTCTGACCAGCGATCAACATGTGTGGCATTTTGTTGAGCTCGCCAACCACCGCTTCACCAGAGATATCCTTACCGATGGCAAAACTCAATGGTTCACGAGCGTGCTTCCACTGCTTCGAATCCAGCACGCCATATAGTCGCACATCAGCCGCTCGTCGGTTTGGCACCTCAATACCAACGGCTTTTTGCCCAGGAATCGGCGCCTCAATACGCAAACTCTGTGCCGCCAAATTCAAAGCAATATTCGTCTCCAGTGCCGTGATCCGCGTCAATTTCACACCACTCGGCGGCCGCAAGGTATATTGCGTCACCTTCGGCCCAATATTGGCGTCTTCCATCTCCACATCAATGTTAAACTCTGCCAAGGTGTCGTGAATGATCTGCGCGTTTTGCCGAATATCACCAGCATCAGCCGGGCTCTGCTTCTTCTCTAGTAGATCCAAGCTTGGTGATTGCCAATTTGGATCATGCACTGAAACCAGTGCTGCCTGTTCCTCGGCAGACTTATCCTGCTTCACACTACCCCGCAAACTACTCAGCGGTGATGTCTTTTTAGCTTTGGCTGGCTCTTCCGTATCTACTGTTGGCACACCAGCGTTCAAATTAATCTCGCTAACCTTTCGTGGCTCTGCTTTTTCTGCTTTTGCTGCTTGTCGCATGATTGCCTTATTTTCATCATCCTCCGACGAGTCACGCCGCATCATTTCCCATATCTTACCAAACAGCTCGACTGGGGTCATGAGTGTAATAAACAACGCGGTGATAAGGATGAGGACAATATATATCAAGGCGACAATTGGCTTTTCCGCCAGGGTCATCATCATATTATTAGCAACGTCACCAATAACGCCACCAGCTTCTGGACGCGCATCAGTCTTTAATAACCCAAACAGTCCACTCAGCCACACCACTTCCAAAACGGCCGCTATTTTCATGGCAATTGGCAATCGATTATTCTCTGCGCGGAAAGTCTCCACCGCAATATACACCAACAACACTGGCAAAGCGTACATGGCATAACCAACAACCTTCAAAGCAGCGTGGTTGGTCCATTCCAACACTGGGCCGCCAACATCAAACCATGCCACCACCAAGAGTAATGACAGTACAATCATCAAAACCGCCCCAACTTGCGACCAAAAACCACTCGGCACGTCATGTTTTGGCGCGGTCGCCACTGATTTCTTTTTCGTAGTCTTTCGTTTTTTAGGCATAACTGTTATCTATTATACCCCGTTTTACGGATTATCGCACTCATTTATTATATCATACTTCATCAAATATGTCTAATAAGCAGGTGCGTTGTGTCGCTCTCGAGCTTTAGTGTCATTTGCCTCCGTGTCGGGGACTTGTTTAGCTGGAAATCGTTTTTTGGGTAATCTTGGAACGACTGGCTTATCAGCATCCGCCTCTGCCTTGACTGTTCCCTGCGCACCACGAGAAACTTTTCCTGGCGCCTTCAGGCCACCACCAATTTCATTAACCACTGGGATGACAATTGGTGTTCGACGCGTCTGGTCGTACAGGATATGCGTGACTTCGTCCTTAATTTCCTTCTTCACCACGTCAAGGTCGTACTTGCCAGTGAAACTACGCGCTGCCTTCTGCTTCAAGTACTGACGAATCATGTTCATCAATTCCTCAGAGTCACGCAGGTAGATGAAACCGCGGGAGATGATGTCTGGGCTAGTCAATAGCCGACCCGTGCCACGTTGCACCGTCAATACCACCACAAACATTCCTTCCTGAGACATATGGATGCGGTCTTTCAGTACCACCTCAGAGACGATGGCACCCGTATCATCATACATCACACCACCAACTTGAATTCGACCGGCTTTCTTAGCTTGGCGCTCAATATCAATTTCAATAATATCGCCAGCGTCGCACACAAAGATATTTTTCCTCGGAATGCCACACTCTTTTTCTGCCAGCCGCGCATTGTGCACCAGCATGTGGAATTCACCGTGAATTGGCATATAGTAGGTTGGGTTGAGAGCGTTAATCAGCTTAATGTGATCGTCATAATAGCCATGACCCGACAAGTGTAGCGGCCCAACCCCGGTCAAATGCGTTTTACCATTCTGAATCACATCAGAACCCTCGCGCATCAAGCCATCCACTGTTCGCACCACGTTTTTCTCATTGCCCGGAATCGGATTGGAGCTAAACACCACCACATCAGAGCCTTTAATCTTCATGTGTTTGTGCGCACCAGTTGCCATGCGGTTTAACACGGCATTAAACTCACCCTGTGAACCAGTACAAACCACCGTGACTTGGCCATCTGGCAGTTTGATGATGTCTTCCATCTTCATGACGGTGTCTTTGGGGATCTTGATAGTACCTGAACGCAGCGCCACTTCCAAGTTCTGGATCATTGAAAAACCGGCAAACGCCACCTTGCGTCCGTGCTTATGTGCCTCTTCCAAGATCAATTGCAAGCGGTGCACCTGCGATGAGAAACAGCTCAAAATCACCCGACTGTTACTAAACTTGTCCATTACTTGACCAATTGAATATTGAATATCAAACTCCGTGTGGGTGTGCGTGCCAGCCGAT